>JBKICO010000302.1:0-3252 GCA_046567065.1 Acidobacteriota bacterium | reverse complement strand
CCAGTTTGTTGGTGCCCAGGGCGGATTGCGGCGGCAGGCCGGAGAGCAGCAGGGCGGGCATGAGGATCAGCCCGCCGCCCCCGGCGATGCTGTCCACGAGCCCGGCGACGAAGGAGGCGAGGCAAAGCAGGATGAGCATGAGGAAATATCTATTTGCGAAATGTTGATATGTTGAAATTTATTCGCGGATTGTTTAGATTCAGAGAGAGTTTGTGAACTTAGGCAGGCAGGTGAGAAATGGGAAACGCTTTTGTTATAATGCCATTTGGAGGCCCTTTTGACCAGTTCTACGCGACCACCCTTAAGAAAGTATTGGAACATGCCGGGTTTATTGTGCAGCGAGCCGACAACATTTCTTCTCAGCACAGTATAATGAAGGACGTTGTGAAGTCAATCTGCTTTGCGGATCTAATTGTTGCTGATCTGACAACATCAAATCCAAATGTATATTACGAATTGGGTGTAGCGCATGCTCTAAATAAGAAAGTTGTTATGTTGACAAAATCAATAGACGAAATTCCTTTTGATATTAAAGCTTATAGGGTTGTTAAGTATGGTGACCACTATGCAGACATGTCGGCTGGGATGGAAATGCTTGCATCAATTGCGGGTGCTGCATTGCGCGGCGAAGATATTTTTAGCAACCCAGTTGTTGATAGCGTCGGGAGGGAGAATTTTTCTGCAAAAATTGATACAGTGGAGCATGATGGCGACGAGATATTTAATGCATCCGGAGGGCTGTTGGACTGTATAGTCGGAATTATGGCTTCGCTGGAAAATTTGATTAAAATACTCGGCGAAAATAATGATAGTCAAAAACGTCAGTCTGACGAAATTGATAGGTTGAATGAAAAACTACAGTCCTTGTCTCCTGGTGATCTCCAGGGGGTTATAAATATTAGCAGGCTCATGGCGCAGGTAAATGAAGAACATGCTGCAATAATTTCAGAAAATAATACAAAGTATCTGAGGTGGATACTGACGTTGCAGGCAAGCGTTGAGGCTCTTGCGCGGGATGATTTTAATGCTGACGATGCTGCAAAAAGCAACCTTGAAGGTGTTAAACAGACAGTTAGAGAGATTTATGGGTCAGCGCAAGCCGCATGCTCTGTACATAAATCTGTCCTGGAAAGCATCGGGAGGTTTCCACGGATGGAGAAAGTTCAAGCTGCTTCATTCGATAAGCTTAAAAATAGTCAGCAGCAGTTTTGTTTGAATCTAGAGAAGACATTGGAGGTTTTTGACAAAATTCTTGCCTTGTAAAGTTGTTCATTAGTGCAACATAATCGTATTTGTTGTTCTGTTTGCATTTTACACGACGATAATTATTCGCATCTACGGAGTGAAACGAATCATACAGGGAAATTCTAGATGCTCCTTGTTTCCAACTTCGTCCTGGTGCAGGCCCCGTCCTCCAGGGCCTTGGCCCCGCCGGGCGTGAGCCACTGGTCGAAGGCGGGCTCCCCGGCTTCGGCGCGCCAGCAGGCCTGAACGCTCCCGTCCTTGAGGTTCACGTAGATGGTGGCGTTGAAGGCCAGGCAGTCGTGGGGCTTGCAGGCCGTGATGACGATGGTGTCCTGGAGCTTCTCGATGGGCGAGACCACCACGTCGTTGATCCTGTTGCCCCAGCCCTGCACCAACTGGGCGAATCGGCGCGGGCCAAGGGTGGCCAGCAGCAGGGGCTTGAGGCGCGGGTCGTTCAGGGTGCGGAATTCGGGATACTTCCCCACCAGCGATTCCAGGAAGGCGGCCATGGCGGGCGGCAGGGTGCTTTCAGCGGCCCTGGCCGGGGCCGCAAGGCCGCCCCAGGCCAGCACGGCCAGCGTCAGCAGCGTCAGGAGAAAACGCCCGACGCCCGTACGATTGGGGAACCTGCGTTGTTGCATGATGGATACCTCCTGGCTGTGGCTGTACCGGGAAACATCGTAACGGCCCAGCCACCCTGGTGATGTGGCCCCGCCGGCCCGGGCCAGAGCCCGCAGCGGGCCGCCCTTGGAGCCGGGACGCGCCTTGGCTCGCGTCGGGGGCAGCTGTTTTGAAGTCACGCGAATGCCTGTCAAACCGCCGCGTTACGGGTTCCCGGCGGTCACCGGAAAGTCGAAATAGGTCTTGGGGAAGGGCTCGTCCCGCAGGGTGAAGTGCCACCACTCGTAGTCGTAGGGCGCGAAGCCGTGCTTGACCATCAGCTCGCGCAGCCGGAGCCTGTTGGCCCTGGCCACGGCGGGCACGTCGCCGGTCAGGGGGTGGGATTTCTCGTCCATGCAGTCGTAGCCGGTGCCCATGTCGATGCCGCCGTCGCTGTAGCGCTGGCCGTAGGGCGCGGTGCAGGGCGTGAGCGGCTGGCCCGGCGTGTAGGAGCCGGGCGCGGGGGCGGGCAGGGGGATGATGGTCAGGTCCACGGTGGAGCCGCGCGAGTGGCCGGATTTCTCGGCCACGTAGCCCAGCTTGAAGAAGTCCTTCTTGTCCACGTTGGGGTAGAACTCGGCCTTGGTCTTCTGGTCGGCTGGGAGCTTGCTCCAGGCCACGAAGTCCGCCACGGCGCGCTGGGGGCGGTAGCAGTCGAACACCAGCAGGCCCTGGCCGCTGGCGGCCAGCTCATCGGCCACGGCCTTGACGGCCTCGGCGGCCTGTTTGCTCAGGATGCACTCCGGGGCCTCGTAGCCCGCCACGGGGCGGCCGAGGAAGTTGTGGGAGCCATGGTAGCGGATGTCCTGCGAGATGCCGGGGGCCACGGCGCGCAGGCGCACGAAGCCTCCGGGCAGGGCGTCGTCTCGTGCGGAGAGCACCGGGACCAGGAGCAGCACGATGAGCACGGCCAGGGAGCGGGCGCGCATGCGGACCTCCTGCGGGATGGAGTGGGGGCGGGGGCAGGTTAACCGATGAGGCCGAACTTCCGCAACTCGTCAATGAGCTTGTCCGGGTCCACGGGCTTGGTCAGGTAGCTGAGCGCCCCGCCCTGGAAGAAGGCGCGCTTGATGTCCTGGCTGCCGCCCGAGCCGGAGACCATCAGCACGGTGGCCTCCTCGGAGGGGGTGAGGCCCGCGTCGCGCTCCATGCCGCGGATCTTGCGCAGGGTCTGGTGTCCGTCCATGCCGGGCATCTGCACGTCCAGCAGCACGGCGTCGAAGGCGCTAGACGAGTTCATGGACTTGCGGAACAGATCGAGCCCCGACTCGCCGGAATCGGCCGAAGCCGTCTCCGCGTAGGGGGACAGGACCTCCTGCAGGTAGAGGCGGTTGACCGGGTCGTCGT
>JBKICO010000301.1:2754-4596 GCA_046567065.1 Acidobacteriota bacterium | reverse complement strand
CAAGGCTCCCTTCGACCATCCCCAGCTTTTCGTGCCCAACGGCGAGCCGGGAAACCAGTTCGCTGTCCAGTGCACGGACGGGCAGATCCTGGCGGGCACCTGCAGCGAAATGCGCGAAATCCCTGCCGTGGGCCAGGCCGGGAGTTCGTACGCGCTCAAGCCCTTCCTCAGCTTGAACCCCTCAAGCCGGGACGGGAAGGTTCTCCCGGCCAACAGCGTGGCGCCGGCGCTGCCCCTGCTTCTGCAAGAAGGGCAATAGCCCGGCGGCGATGCGCCTGGCCCGGTGCGGTTGCCCTGGCTGCCGGTGTTGCCCCTGCTGCTGTCAGAGGGGCAACAACCCGGCGGCCGTGGGTTGGGCCTCCGCGAGCCTGGGCGCGCCCTTCAAGGTCGACGGCAGCTTGATGCTGCGCGTCTCCGCTTTGGCCTCCTCCTTCAACCCCCTAACCTCGGGCTCGGGCTACGGCTGCGAGCCCGGCTCGAGCGTCGGCTTCTGACGAAAGCCGCCCACCACTTCCGGCCGCCGTTTCCGGTCTGGCCGTAAAGCCCCCGCCGGGGATGCAGATCAGGGCAGGCCCCGGCAGAAAGCCACGCCTCCATCCTTCGCCCTAAGCCCTTCGCCCGCGCGCCCACGTTGGGGACGCGGCAGGCTCCCGTCGGGCCTTCGGCGGGTCGACGCGCCTTTTCACTCCCACACGCAGTCGAGGCAGCCTCGTCCCGCAGAATCTGGAGCCCACCCGGGGCTGACTTCCGTTGACTTCCTCTCGGCATGCCAGTAATGCTCATTCGAGCAAAACAAGGAGCCCCGATGCCCCGCCCGAGACTGTGCCGCAAGGTGTCCGCAACGCCGAAAGCGCACTGCTTCAAACCCCAGGGGGTGCCCCTGGCCGAACTCGGTGAGGCCTACCTCACCGTGGAGGGGCTGGAAGCCCTCCGCCTGGCCGACCTGGAGAGCCTGACCACCTCCGAGGCGGCCCAGCGCATGGGGGTCTCACGGCATACGTTCGGGCGCATCCTGGCCCAGGCGCGCCAGGCCGTGGCCAACGCCCTGGTGAACGCCCTGGCCCTGCGCATCGAGGGCGGGGAATACTCCGTGGTGGAGCAGGAGCCGGGCGCGACCCCGGAAGCGGCCAAACGGCCGGACCCGGGCCTCGTGGCCGTGAGCGCCGCCGGGCCTGGCCTGGACTCCCCGGTGGAGGCTCGCTTCGGACGCGCACCGGGGTTCGTGCTGGTGGAACTGGGCAGCATGGCCGCCACCTGGCTGGACAACGGCCCCTCCCTGGCCATGGCGCACGGGGCGGGCATCCAGACAGCCGAGCGCGTGGCCGAGGCCGGGGCGGGGGTGCTGCTCACGGGCATGGTGGGGGCCAAGGCTTTCCGGGCGCTTCGGGAGGCCGGGGTCGTCATGGGCCTGGAACTGGGCGGCTTGAGCGTGGGCCAGGCCGTGGAGCGCTTCAAGGCAGGGCAGGTGCCGGAGGCCCAGGGCCCCAACCGGCCGGGCGACCAATGACCGGGCATCCGGCTCCAACGACACAATCCGGGACTGCCATCGGCCGCGCCATACAAGGCGCGGCCACAAGCGACAGGAGCACACATGAAATGGGAAGCCGACATGGCGAGGAAGCGCATCATCGTGGTGGGAGGCACCGCGGCTGGCCCCAAGGCCGCCGCCCGGGCCAAGCGGCTCAACCAGGAGGCCGAGGTGGTCCTGATCCAGAAGGCCCCGGAGCTTTCCATGGCCTCCTGCGGCTACCCTTATTACGTCTCGGGCGGAGTGGCCAACCGTGACCAGTTGCTGAGCACGCCCGCCGGGGTGGTCCGCGATCCCCTCTTTTTCGCCGGCGC
>JBKICO010000301.1:0-2744 GCA_046567065.1 Acidobacteriota bacterium | reverse complement strand
GTCAAGGCCCTAGTGAACACCGAGGCCACCGCCGTGGACCCCAAGGCCAAGTCCGTCACCGTGCGCGACGCGGCCGGGAAAGAAAAGACCCTCGAATACGACAAGCTCATCCTCTGCACGGGCTCCGTGCCGCGCGTGCCGCCCTTCCCCGGGGCCGGGCTGGAGGGGATATTCACACTCCATTCCATGGCCGACGCGGACATCCTGCGCGCCATGGCCGCCGCCTCCGCCGGGAAGCCAGCGGTGGTGGCGGGCGGCGGGCTCATCGGCATGGAAACCTGCGAGGCCCTGGCCGCCAGCGGCATGAAGGTCGCCGTGGTGGAGAAGCTGCCAAACATCCTGGGCTTTCTGGACCCGGACCTCTCCCTGCTGGTGGAGAACCACGCCAGGGCCAAAGGCGTCGAGGTCATCACCGGCATGGGCGTGGCCGGTTTCGAGGGTGCGAACGGCCGCGTGAGCGCGGTGCGCCTGGAGGACGGCCGCAGCCTGCCCTGCCACCTGGCCGTGGTGGCCCTGGGCGTGGCCCCCAACGTGGAGCTGGCGCGGGCGGCGGGCCTGGCCATCGGCGCGCGGGGCGGCATCGCCGTGAACGAGCACATGCGCACCTCCGACCCGGACATCTACGCCGCCGGTGACTGCGTGGAGGTCACCTGCCGCCTCACCGGGGCCAAGACCCTGGCTCCCTACGGCGACCTGGCCAACCTGGAGGGCCGCGTGGCGGGCGAGAACGCCGCCGTGGGCGACAGGGCCACCTTCCCCGGCACCATCGGCAGCGGCATCTGCAAGGTTTTCGATTTCGCGGCGGGCGCCACCGGGCTCTCCGAACGCAGGGCAAGGGCCGCGGGCTACGACGTGGTGACCGCCGTGAACGCCAGCCCGGACAAGCCCGGGTTCATGGGGGCCAAGCTGCTGGTTTCCAAGATGGTGGCGGACGCGGGCACCGGCAGGATCCTGGGCTTCCAGTGCGTGGGCGCGGGCGAGGTGAACCGCCAGGTGGCCGAGGCGGCCATGGCCGTCATGGCGGGCATGACCGTGGAGGAGGCAGGCATGGCGGACTTGCCCTATGCCCCGCCGTTCTCACTGGCCATCGACCACTTCATCGCCACGGCGCACATTCTGGACAACAAAATGAAAGGCTTGTTCGAGGGCGAAAGCTGCATCGAGGTCCGCCGCGCCATGGACGAGGGCCGGGAGCAGTTCCTGCTGGACGTGCGCGGCCCCAAGGAGTTCGAGGAGATGCGCCTGGGCCTTGGGGAGACGCTCATCCCCCTGGGGCAGATCCGCAGCCGGTTCGACGAACTGCCCAAGAACAAGGACGCCCGCATCGTGGCCTTCTGCAAGGTCTCCATGCGCGGCTACGAGGCCCGGCGCATCCTGGAGGGCAAGGGTTACCGCAATGTGGTGGTGATGGAGGGCGGCCTCATGGCCTGGCCCTTCGCCCGGGAGAAATAACGTCCTGCCCGTGCCGGGGGGCTGTGAATGCGAGAAGGCCTCGGGACATCCCGGGGCCTTCTTCGTTTGCGGGGGGCGCGGGTGCGGTTAGACCGCGCGGGCGAGCCGCGCCGGGGCGGAAACGGAACAGAGAGGAGGGGGCGATCCATTCAGATAAATGCTTTAAAGTGAAATTTTTCTTTATACCATGAATAATAGATGAACACAATACATCGTGGCAAATTTAATCTTGTCACCTGATTCTTGTTTCCCTAGGTTGGGGCCGTCAACATTTCCGAGGCCCGGTTGACTGTCCCGTCCTATTGGTTCGGCGGGAGGCCGGGCCATCAACGACTCCACATTCCGGATGGTGTTTAATGCGCAGATCGGCACTCTACCTCTTCCTCATCCTGGCCGGCATGTCCCTCCCCATGATGGCCCCCCTGGACGCCCTCGCCCTTGCCGACGACGATCTTCTGCTCCTGACCGCGCCGGGCATCGCCGCCGCCACGCACCTGACGGGCAGCCACGCCGCCCGCGTGTCCGGGCTGGACCCCAACAACATCACCGCCACCTGCCTCAAATGCCACCAGACCCAGGCCGCCGCCATGGGGGCCTCGGCCCACTACCGCTGGCGCGGCGACGCCGGAGGCGTCTCCAACCTCACGGGAGACGTGGGCAAGCTGGGCGGCATCAACGATTACTGCATCTATCCGGATTTCAACTGGCTCACCAAGCTGACCAACGTGGACGGCAAGGCCGTGGACGGCGGTTGCGCCGCCTGCCACGTGGGCAAGGGCAAGAAGCTCGACGCCACCGAGCTGGCCAACCCCACGCTGACCAACATCGACTGCCTGATGTGCCACTCCAGGAAGTACAAGCGCACCGTCTCGCTGGACGGCGGCGCCGCGCACTTCGTGCCCGACGTGGCGGCCATGGGCGTAAGCGCCAAGCAGGCCGCGGCGGACATAGCCAAGCCCGACCGCGACGCCTGCCTGCGCTGCCACCTCAAGTCCGGCGGCGGCAACAACAACAAGCGCGGCGACATCGAGCCCATTCTGACCAACCCGCCCTTCACCCACGACGTGCACATGTCCGCCGACGGGCAGAAGTTCACCTGCGCAAGCTGCCACAAGACCACCAGCCACCGCATCGGCGGGCGCGGCATCGACCTGCGCGAGGTGGACAACCCGGCCCAGCCCGTGAGCTGCACCATGAGCGGCTGCCACACCGCCACGCCGCACACGAACACCGCCAACCTTTCCCGGCTCAACAAGCATGCGCAGAAGATCGCCTGCCAGACCTGCCACATC
>JBKICO010000300.1:0-6395 GCA_046567065.1 Acidobacteriota bacterium | reverse complement strand
GGTCTCTGCCGCCACGGCGCGCACGGCCTCGGCCACGGCCTCGGGCAGCATGCACCCGGCGGAATCCACCACGTAGACGCCCGCAGCGCCGTACCCGGCCAGCTCGCGGGCTTTGGCCGCCAGCTCCACGGGAGTGAGAATGTAGGATTTCATCACGTTGGCGAAGGCTGTGAGCCCAAGCTCCGCCGCCCGGGCCAGAAACGGCGCGGCCCCGGAGACGCCCGAGGGGTTCACGCCCACGCGCACGAAGCCCATGCCAAGCGACGCGGCCAGCTCCAGATCGGAAAGCCTGGCGATGCCCGGAATGCAGAACATGCCCCAACGCGCCCGCTCCAGCGCTCCGGCGGCGGCCTCCATGTAGGCCGCGTCCGAGGCGGCGGCCCGGCCTTTGCCCGCCAGGGAGGCCCCAAGGCCCAGGCCGTGGCCCACCTCCACCATGGCGACTCCGGCCTCCTCCAGCACGCGGGCCACCAGGGCCGTGTCCTGCGGGGAGAACTGGAAGTCCACGGCGTAGCTGCCGTCGCGCAGGGTGCACTCCAGCAGGGCCGGAGCGCGGGGGGCGGCGGCGCTCACGCTCTAGTCCTCCTCGTCGGGGGCGAGGAAGCGCAGCAGATTCTCGCCCAGCACGCCCGCGCCAGCAAGGTCGGCCCCGGAGAAGCCGATCCGCCCGAAGGCGCGCATCACGTCACCCCAGGAGGTCTCGGGGAAGTCGGTGCCCACGCAGATGCGCCTGTCGAAGCTCTCCAGCAGGAAGGCGATGTCCAGGCCCACGGAGGCCTTGGCGAAGCGGGTGAGCGTCAGAGAGAGGTCCAGCAGCACGTGCTCCATGGGCCGGATGCGCTCCGAGGTGGCCAGCAGGTCGTCATAGCCGCCGTGCACCAGCACGATGCGCGTGTTGTCGCACACGGCGCAGAGCTGGTGGAGGGCGTCGCTCACCGGGCGGCCCAGGGGCGGCAGCGGCGGGCGGTGGATGGTGCAGATGAAGGCGGCCATGTCGGCCTCCCCGGCCAGGTCCACCACCTCCTCGATCAGGGGGTCGGTGAGGGGCACGCCGCTCATGCGCGGGTAGATCTTCACCCCGGCGAAGCCCAGCTCCTCGGCTTGGGCGATGGTCCGGGCGGCGGTGTTCAGGCCCATGGAGAGATCCAGCCCGGCCACTGGGATGAAGCGCCCCGGATGCGCGGCCGCCGTGCGGGCCAGAAAGTCCAGCTCGGCGTGGCCGTGCATGCCCGCCAGAACGGCGCGCTCCACGCCGTGTTCGTCCATGGAGGCCAGCAGGGCCGCCACGGAGGCGTCCCGACCGGTCTCGAACCATTTGCCGTCTTCGGTGGCGTGGGCCAGCGCGTCTACGATCATGCTTAGTCCCTCCCCCTCAGGGGATACAGTGTCCCTATGCAGCGGTTGCAGGCCGCGAAGGAGCCCGCCCGCTTGAGCGCCAGCCGGACCTCCCGGGCGCGCTCCGAGTTCCAGACGTCCATGAAGCCCCTGTGCCCGCCGTTTTCCAGAATGCTGCCGAAGCCGGGGAGCACGCAGTGCCCGTAGACGCCCACGTTGCCGTCCATGTCCAACTGGGCGGCGTACCAGGGCAGATAACAGGGTGTGCCGGGAAACATCCAGGCCTTGGGGTCGTAATAGGCGGCCAGGTCACCTGCTTCAAGGCGCGGCGAGAAATAGACGTTGTATTCCCCGGCGGGGAACTCCCGGGCGATCTGTTCCGCCTGCCGCGCCAGGGCCGGAACGTCGATGGCGGCCAGGTCCACCCCGTCCAGGCTGCAGGGCGAGGCCTGGGCCAGCAGCGGGGACTGCTCCCGGCTCAGCTCGGCTTCCCATCGCGTGGTGTACTGCAGGTGGTTGATGTTCACGTAGCAGTGCTCCAGCAGCCCCTCTTCCCGCAGGCCGCGCAGCATGGGCAGCAGCTGGCGGCAGTTGTGGTCGCTCACGGTGCAGCACACGCCCAGGATGGGCCGCTCCGCCCCGAGGCTTTTCTTGGCCTCCGCGAGGGCCTTGAGCCCGGCCACGGCCCGGGCGTGGCTACCGGGCACGCCGCGCAAACGGTCGTGAACCTCGGGCGGGCCGTCGATGGAGACGCGCACCAGGTCCACCCCGGCGTCTACGATCCAACCGGCGTGGCGGGCCAGGGTCCAGCCGTTGGTGATGGTGTAGAATTGCAGCCCCTTGGATTTCACGTAGCGGGCCAGGCGTTCCAGGCCGCTCCAGAGCAGGGGCTCCACGAAGTTGGTCTTGATGGTGGGGCCGTGGGGGGCCAGCTCGTCCACCAGTTCCAGCACACGCTCCAGGGGGAATTCGCGCTGGCGGCCCGGCCGGGTGTAACGGCCCGAGAACAGCCGCGCCTCGCCGGGAGCGCCTTTGCCCGCGTTGGCCATGCCGATGTCGCACATGCGGCAGCGCATGAAGCAGTTGGTGTTCACCGAGAGGCAGACCGTGTGCGGGGCGGCCGCAACGCCGTCCTCACGCTCGTAATAGGCCTTGTTGGCGGCCTCTTTGGCGCGGATGGCTGCGTATTCTTCGCGCGATTTCACGCCCGGCCCCCCGCGCACATGCCGAACTCCGGCAGCCACTGGTTGAGGTAGAGCAGCGACCAGATCAGCAGCCGGAAGTTGTCGCGGCCCTCCAGGTGGCGGTCCACCAGGGCGGTGCAGGCCTTCCGGTCCAGCAGGGACCACACCGGGGCCGCCGGGTCGTAGAGGCTTGCGCGCACGAAGTCGATGCTGTCGCCCCTGAACCAGGAGCGGTCCGGGCCGGAGAAGCCCTGCTTCTCGCAGACGCAGACGTCCTCCGGCACGAAGCGGGAGAGCATCCCGCGCAGGATGATCTTGCCGTCGCGGGTGCGCTGGAAATACTGGCGCGGCTTGGCGAACTCGTTCTCGTCCAGGCGCAGGGTCTCGCGCAGGTTGCCGATCTTCGCGCCCACGGGCAGGGCCGTGGCGAAGTCCACCAAGTCATTGTCCAGGAAGGGCACGCGGTTCTCCAGGCCCCGGGCCATGGCCAGCTTGTCCTCCACCATGAGCAGCCCGTGCAGGAAGGTCCTGGCCTCGAAGCCGAGACAGAGGTTCACGTACTCCTCTGGCGTGCGCAGGCGCTCGGGGCGCTTGCCGAACACGCCCCGGAAGATCTCTCGCATGTCCATGTGGCGCACCGAACCCCACACCGGTGCGAGCACCTCGGCCTCGCGCCCGTCGGGGATGAGGCGCTGCCAGTAGGCGTAGTACTCCTCGACGAAGCCCTCGAAGCTGCTGCTGGCCGCGGCGCGGTAGTAGCGCCAGGGGTAGCCGCCGAACAACTCGTCGCCGCCCGAGCCCGAGAGCACCACCCGGCAGAAGCGGCTGACCAGCCCGGCCGCGTAGTGGTTGGGGTAGCTCTGGCCCACGCGGGGCTCCTCCAGGTGGCGCACCACTGCGGGCAGGCAGCGCTCCATGTCCCCGGCCTTGAGCACGGCCTCGTAGTGCTCGGTGCCGAACAGGTAGGAGAGCCGCTCGGCCTTGGCCCGCTCATCGAAGTTGAGCTCCAGGCCGGAGGCGGAACTGAGGTCGAACCCGCAGGTGAAGCTCTTGATGCCCGGGATCAACCGCGAGGCCACGGCGCAGATGGAGCCGGAGTCCACCCCGCCGGAGAGGTAGGCCCCCACCTCCACGTCGCTGACCAGGTGGCGGCGCACGGCCTGCTCGAACAGGTGGGCCAGCTCTTCCTCCAGTTGCTGCGGGGTGCGCTTGTCGCCCTCCCGGGGGGCGAAGCTGAAGTCCCAGTAGCGCCTGAACTCGGGGTCCGGCCCGCCGGGGCGCAGCAGGCACCAGGTTCCGGCGGGCATCATGGAGACCCCGGCGAAGAGCGTGCGCTGCGTGAAGAAGTTCTGGAAGGTCATGTATTCGCGCAGGCCCTCCAGATCCACGCCGCGCGGCGCGTCCGGGTGGGCCAGCAGGCCCTTGACCTCGGAGGCGAAAAGGATGGCCCCGCCCGCCCGGCGCCAGTACAGCGGCTTGATGCCGTAGCGGTCGCGGGCCAGGAAGAGCGTGCGCTCGCGCGAATCCCACAGGGCCAGGGCGAACATGCCGTTGAAGCGCTCCACGCAGCGCGGCCCCCACTGGGCGTAGGCCGCCAGCACCACCTCGGTGTCCGTGTTGCTGCGGAAGGGGCGGCCCAGGGCCTCAAGCTCGCGCCTGAGCTCCCGGAAGTTGTAGACCTCTCCGTTGTAGGCCAGGGCGTAGCGGCCGCCGTCCAGGAGCATGGGCTGGGCCCCGGCGTCGCTCACGTCCAGGATGGCCAGGCGGCGGTGGCCCAGGCCGCAGGGGCCGTCCGCGTGCAGGCCTTGGCCGTCCGGGCCGCGATGGGCCAGGGCCAGGGTCATGGCCTCAAGGGCCGCAAGATCCGGCCGCGAGCCGTTGTCGCAGAGGATGCCGCAGACGCCGCACATGACTAGAACCGCTCCCCGCTGGCGAGGGCTTCGAGGACGGCCAGGCGGGGCGAACCGGCCGGGTCGCACGGGTAGAAGGCCCGGGCCAGCGCGTTGGGACCGGGTACGTGCGGGGCTTCGCCCTCATCGGAGAAGCTCAGGCCCGGGCAGTCCCGCAGCAAGCCCAAGGCACGCGTGGGCTTCGGCCCACGGTGCGCCAGGGCGGCCAGCAGCAGATGCCAGGCCCGGCCCAGGTGGCCCGCGTTCATAGCGCTGGGGCAGGCATCGGCCCCGGCCAGGCAACGACGTGAAAAATCTGCAGGCAACGGCTCAGCCGCAAGAGAGCGCAGCAGGGCGCGGCAGGGGTTGCCCGGCCCGGGATAGGCCCGCACGGCGGCGGCCAGGGCCTCGCGGGCGCGGTCCGCCCGGCCCAGGTGCAGAAGCGTCAGGGCCGCTTCCAGCCCGGCGGCCCAGCCCCAGGCCACGCGCAGGTTGTTGGTGAAATGGGCGGCCTGGGCCGCAAGCAGGGCTCTGGCCCCGGCCTCGGCCTGCCCCGAACAGGCCAGGGCCGTGCCCAGAAGCAGGGGCACGCGGCCAAGCAGGACGAGGCCCCCCCGTTCCGCCCGGCAAAGGTGCTCCAGGGCCTCGCCGAAGCGGCCGCACAGGCACAGGGCCTCGGCCTCCCAGAAGTCCGTGAAGTCCGGCCCGAGGGCCTGCCTGTCGGCCCGGTCCCGTACCAGCTCGAGGAAGCCCTCCCGCTGGCCCTCAAAGGCCGCCACGTTCCAGAGCAGGTTCAGATCCGCATGGCCCAGGGCGGCCTTGGGCAGCACGAAGGCCCGGCAGACGGCCCCGGCCCCGGCCCAGTCCTGGGCGCGCAGGCTGACCGTGGCGGCCCAGTGCGTGAGGCCGCCGCGGGGACCGCTTCCGGCCAGCCAGGCTAGGTCCAGCCCGGCCAGTACGGCCCTGGCCTCCCCGGTGCGCCCGGCGAAGGCCAGGGCCTCTGCCAGGGAGAGGGCCAGGGGCAGGGTTCTGGGTGAAACATCCCTCAGCGCGGCCCGGGCGTGCCCGAGCATGTCGCCTGCCGTCCCCGGTCGAGAGCAGGCCACGAGGCCGCAGGCCACCCGCGAGAGGGAGAAGGGGTCGCACTCCGCGCCCGGCCCGGCCGCAGCCGTGAAATGGAGCCGCGCCCGGGGCCGGTCCCCCAGTTCCCAGGCCAGTTCGCCGAGCAGCAGGCGCAACTGCGGTGTGGCCGCCGAGAGGTCGCGGCGGGAGAGTCCCTCCAGCAGGGCCGCCCCCTCGGCCATGAGGCCATGTGCCACAAGGCTCTGGCACAGCTCGGCCAGGGGCGCGCCCAGGCCCGCCCTGCGCCAGTGGGCCGGGGTCATGCCCTCAAGGCAGGTTTTGGCCGCTGCGGGCCGCCCACACTCGAAACAGAGTTGGGCCAGCAGGGCGCGCAAGGTCGGTGAATATTCCGCGCAGGGGACCGGCAGCAGGGCCTCCAGGCGGGGGCGCAGCTGGGCGAGGACGGCGGCCTGGGCGCGCGGGGTGCGCAGCAGGCCGTCGAACGCGGCCCCGGCCTGGGCCGTGAGCCCGGCGTCCAGCAGGCGCAGTGCCGAGAGCAGCCGGGCGTGGTCAGCCTGTTCGGCCCGCTGCGCCAGCGCCGCGTGCAGCCTGCGCAAGGCACCTTCTTCCCCTGCCCGGCCAGCCCCCATGGCGCTGGTTGCCAGGGCCAGGGCGCAATCCAGGCCCCGGGCCTCGCGGCTCGTGGCGCGTGCCGGGGAAGGGCTTGATGTGGCGCTGGCGTGCATCGTTTCCATGGCGAGGGTCACAGGCTGAATTTTCCGGGCGACAGGTTTGGCGAGCAAGGAATATGCCGGGTTTCGCGACAACCGATAACACACCGAACAATATTTGGGATGAAACGTCAAAATGATTCTGCAGGAAGCGCACCATCCGGCTGCACCGCGTTTCACGAAGGGGCCAAACC
>JBKICO010000299.1:0-9397 GCA_046567065.1 Acidobacteriota bacterium | reverse complement strand
GGTGAAGGGGAGCTTGGCGGTGCCGTTGAAGGCTGCCGCGAGCTGGCCCAGGGCCCGGCGCGGATCGTCGGTGAGCACCAGTTCGGCCCGCGCGCCTTCGGGGAAATTTTCGCCGGATGCGGCCACAACGTAGCCCGCGCCCTTCTCCACGGCCATGGGCACGTACAGGGCGCCGTCCTGCGCCGCGCCGGGCACGGCCACGAACACGTCGCCGGGCTCCACCAGGCGGGAGTCCGTGCGGATGGGCAGCCCCGCGGCCACGCGGTTCAGAAGGTCCGCCCAGGCGGCGGTATCGGGCTTGTCTGTGAAACTCATTGTCAGGATGCCTTGGACAGCCAGAGGGTGAAAGGTTCTTTCTCGACCGCGTTCCAGGGGGTCCCGGCCGCGGGGTTCTGCTTGCCCACCACCAGGCCGTTGCCCTTGAGCGAGGGCACCACGCCCTTGGAGGCCAGGATCTCGGAGGCCTTGCGCAGCGGCAGGCCGACCAGGTTGGGCACCTCCGCCCCGTTGACCGAAAGGTTCATGGGCGGGAAGGCCACTCCCAGCACCTCGGCCACGTCCGGGGCCGCGCCGGTGGGTCCCTGGGCGTGCGCGGGTGCGGCTGCGGGGCGCTGCTCCTGCGCCAGCTTCACGGATTCGGGCATGCGCCCCAGGTAGGAGAGGCTCTTGATGGCCACTTCCCGCACGGCGGGCGCGGCGACCACGCCGCCATAATGGTTGGGCTCGGGTTCGTCCACCATCACGAGGATCATGTATTCCGGGTCCACGGCGGGGATGAAGCCCACGAAGTCAGCCAGGTACTTGTCGCCGTAACCGCCGGTGGCCTTGGCCTTCTGGGCGGTGCCGGTCTTGCCGCCGAGTTCCAGGCCGTCGATGTGCGCCTTGACGCCGGTGCCCTTCTCCTCCTCCACGACCTCGCGCATCATCTGCTGCACGGTCTTGGCGACCTGCGGGTCGAACACGCGGGTCTCGGGCCAGTAGGCGCTGTCCTGCACGGGGTCGAGCACCAGGCGCAGGGGCTTGCGCACCCCGTTGTTGGCGATGATGTGGAAGGCCTGGGCCAACTGCACGGGGGTGACGCCGATGCCCTGGCCGAAGGAGTTGGTGGCCAGGTCCAGCTTGCTCCAGGCCGAGAGGGGGCGCAGCAGGCCTTTGGCCTCGCCGGGCAGGGGCAGGCCCGTGGGCTGGCCGAAGCCCACCTTCTGGAAATAGGTGTGCAGCTTGGGAGCGCCCAGATCCATGCCGATCTTGGCCGCGCCGATGTTGGAGGACCAGCGCAGGATCTTGTTCACCGGCAGCACGTCGTAGGGGTGGGTGTCGCGGATGGTGGCGATGTTCTGGAAGTTCCACTGCCCCTTTTCGCAGTTGTAGGTGGTGTCGGGGCGGACGACCTTCTCCTGCAGTGCGGCGGCGATCAGGATGGGCTTCATGGTGGAGCCGGGCTCCAGCACGTCCAGGGCCAGGCGGTTGCGCGCGGCCTTGGGGTCGGAGTCTGACCCGCCGTTGGGGTTGAAGAAGGGGTAGTTGGCCCAGGCCAGGATTTCGGCGCTCTTGACGTGCACCACGATGCAGGTGCCCGCCTTGGCCTTGTTGTCCACCACGGCCTTGGCCAGGGCTTCCTCGGCGAAGAACTGGATCTGGGAGTCGATGGAGAGGCGCACGTCCGAACCGTCGGCGTTGGCCATCTCGCGGCCCTGGGCGTCCAGGTAGAGCCTGCGTCCCGAGGCGTCGCGCTGGACCACGTACTTGGCCTTCTTCCCGGCCAGGGTGGGCTCGAAATATTTCTCCAGGCCTTCCAGGCCCTGGTCATCATAGCCCACGAAGCCCAGCAGCTGCCCGGCCATCTGCTTGTTGGGGTAGGAGCGCCCGTACTCCGTGGCCAGGGTCACCCCGGGGATGTTCAGGGCCTTGACCTGGGCGGCGGCGCGGTCGTTCACGCGGCGGGCCAGGTACACGAAGTTGGAGTGGCTGGTGAGTTTGCGCAGGATGTCTTTCGGGGGGACGCCGAACACCTTGGCCAGGGCGTTGGCCGCTTCTTCGGGGTTCTTGACCTCCTTGGGCACGGCGGAGACGGCCATGAACTCCACGGACTTGGCCAGCAACTGGCCGTTGCGGTCCAGGATGACGCCGCGCTTGCCCCGGTCGTACTCGGAGGCCATGTGCTGGCGCAGGGCCTGCTCGGCCAACCGCGGCCCCTGCACGATCTGCAGAAATCCCGCCCGGACCCAGAGGCTGGCCCAGAACAAAAAGAACACACCGCCCACGACCATGAGTCGCATGCGGCTGAAGTCGCGTATCTGTTTCTGTGCGCGGCTCACGTGTTCTTCTTCCTCTTGGCGTCCTGCCCGTCTTCGGCGGGCCCGGAAGGGCCGGCGACCTTTTTCTGGGAGGCCTTCTTCATCACCTTGCTTGGCGGGCAGTCCTCGGGTTTCTTCTTGGAGGGCTTCTCCGGGGCCGGGGGCGCGGCCTTGATCACAGGGGAGGCCAGCTCCTCGCCTGCGGCGCCGAGGCGCCTGATCTGTCCGGGGCGGGCCTGGGTCAGGCCGTACTGGGTGGCCAGCACGCGCAGCCGCTCCGGGGTGAGCATGGTGTTGCGCTCCACCTCCAGCTTGGAGATGAGCGACTCCTGGGCCACGATCTCGGTCTGGAGGCGCTTGAGCTCGTAGGCCATGTCCACGCGCTCGATGTTCACCCAGGTCAGGCCCAGGCCCAGCGCCAGGAAGACGAGCACCGAAAAGGCCATGGTGATGGCCCATTCCTTGGTGACGCCGGTCTTCACACGGCCTCCGGGGCGGGCAGCTTTTCCGCCACGCGCAGCTTGGCGCTGCGGGCCCTGGGGTTGGCGGCGGCCTCCTCGGGGGAGGCCATGAGGGGCTTCTTGGTCAGGATGCGCAGACGTGGGGAGTGGCCGCAGGTGCACAGCGGCTGGCGGGGCGGGCACAGACAGCTCGAGGCTTCGCGCCGGAAGGCCTGCTTCACCAGCCGGTCTTCCAGGGAGTGAAAGGAGATGACGGCCACGCGGCCGCCGGGATGCAGGGAGTCCACGATCCTGTCCAGAAAATCCTTCAGTTCGTCGAGTTCATGGTTCACGGCCATTCGCAGCGCCTGGAAGGTGCGCGTGGCCGGATGGTTGCGCGCGTTGGCCCGCCACTTGGGCGGGTAGGCCCGCTCCACCAGCTTGGCCAGCTCCAGGGTGGTCTCGATGGGCTTTTTGGCGCGTTCGGCCTCGATGGCCCGGGCAATGCGCCCGGCCTGGGGCTCCTCCCCGTATTCGCGGATGAGGTCGCGCAGGCGCTCGAAGTTCCACTTGTTCACGATGTTCGCGGCGGGCTCGGAGCCGTCGGCCACGCTCATGCGCATGTCCAGCGGGCCGTCCGCCACGAAGCTGAAGCCGCGCGCGGCCTCGTCCAACTGGGGTGACGAAACGCCGACGTCGGCCAGGGCCGCGTCAACGCCGTCCCAGCCGAGCTCCTCCAGGGCCTGCGGGAACTGCGAAAAGCGCATCTGCCGCGCCGTGACCTTGCCGGGGTAGCCCGACAGGTTCTCGGTGGCGCGCCTGATGGCGGATTCGTCGCGGTCCAGCCCCAGAATCTCCACATCGCCTCCCGTCCTGGCCAGCATGGCCAGGGAATGGCCGCCAAGCCCCAGGGTGGCGTCCAGGACGCGCATCCCGGGACGGAGGTTCAGGAGATCGCACACCTCCCGCACGAGGACGGGGGCGTGCCGGGGGTCGTGCTCCACGATGTCCCCCGGTATCTAGAGATGCAGCTCGAACCCGGCGTCCGCGAGGGCCGTCAGGTCGGCGTGGAGGTTGTCTTCGGTCTCCTTGCGCATGGACTCGAAGGTGGCTTTGTCCCAGATTTCGAATTTGTTCACCACGCCCGCCAGAATGCAGTCCTTGTCGAGCTTGGCGTAGCTGCGTAGGTATGGCGGCACGAGGATGCGGCCCTGCTTGTCCAGCTCCACCTCCACCGCCCCGGCGATGATGAAGCGCTGGATTTTGCGCAGGGTGGTGTTGAGCACGTTGACGCGCCTGAAGCCTTCCTCGATGACGGCCCACTGGGGCAGGGTGTAGCCGACCACGCAGCCGTCGAAGTTGGTGAGCATGAGCTTGCCTTCGGGGGAATGCCTGAAGACCTCCTCCCGGTATTCGGGAGGCAGCATCAGACGCCCCTTGGGGTCAAGATTGCGTTCGGAATGTCCTCTGAACATTCAGGCCCTCACACAACTCACCACTTTTTACCACTCTCTTCCACTTGCCTCTCAAACAATCCCCCCTTTATGTCAAGTTAAAAGGAAAATTCTCAAACCGTTGCTTCGTGCCACTAACAGCCGCAACACCTCAACAACGCGTGATATTTGAAGATTCAGCCCCGGACAGGGCCAGGAAAAGCCCAAAAAAAACGCCCTTCAAAACGCTCCCCGGAGCGTGCGGCGCCTCCCACCTGGAGGGGCGTCTCCCACTTTGGCCTGATTTTACCACCTGACCCTAGGGCAGGCCTCCACCAAGCGGGTGGCTCCCGGCTGTCATCTAAGCGAGGATTGGGGAACGCGCGCCGGAAGGGTGAGCAGGCCGCGGGGAAGCACGCCACCGCGTCTGAGCGCATGGCCCGTGGCTGTGGCATTGGGAGGGACATCCCGGGGCCTTCGGGCCTCGCGGTGGGAAACGCAGCGGGAAACGTGGCGGCTGGCCGGGCCGGATTTCGTTGCGGCGTCCGCCCGGCCCCGGCGGCCTGCCCGCATAGGGCTCCGAACGCCCGGCAAGGCCCCGCGGCCTGCGCAAAACCGGTTGTAATGCTTGTAATAGCGTCCCGGGCAGGGTAGGTGTACCGGCAAGCCGAAGGATTATGCGCGGCGACCCTCAACCCACCCTATCACCATGAGCGAGAAGCGCCTCAACAAAGAGATGGAGGATCTGGAAGAGGAATACTACCAGATCAGCCCGGACATTCTGCTCAGCTTCAACAAGTTCCGCCCTCCCCTGAACATCTTCAGGCTCAAGGAGGACGTCATCCGGCTGGTTCCCTTCTATAAGGTAGGGGAGCGCCTGAGCAAGGAGAAGGGGGAGGAACTGGAGAACCTGGTCCAGCTCGGGCTCATCTTCGTCTCCCGGGCGGACCATGCGGTCTACGTCAAGCACATCTCCTACCAGTTGGACCTGGTGCTCATGGACCGCCACCTCACCGTGGGCGAAACCGCCGACATCTTCCAGGCCGCCCTCACTAGGCGCATGGAGGAGTTCACCGAGCAACCCGTGAAGGCCGTGGCCGACAAACTCGTGGCCGACGTGCTGGTGCTCACCGAATACCTCTGGCAGGACGTCAACCGGGGCAAAGCCATCTCGCGCCGGGTGCACCCCAAGCACACACTGGCCAACCATTCGGTGAACTGCGGGTTCGTGGGCTTGCAGCTCTTCCTGCAGTCCGCGCCGGACATCAAGCAGGATCCCAAAGGCCGTCAGGCGCTGGACCGGCTGGCCCTGGGCCTGTTCCTGCACGACGCGGGCATGAGCAAGATCCCCGCCTTCCTGCGCGAAAAGACCCAGACCATCACCTCGGAGGAGCGCCAGAAGCTGCTCAAGCACCCGCTGCTGGGCATGGAGATGCTGGCCAAGCTGGACTTGCGCTTCCCCGAGGTGGAGCAGTGCGTGCTGCAGCACCACGAACGCCTGGGCGGCTCGGGCTACCCGCAGAAGCTCTCCGGCGCGGACCTCTCCGTGCCGGGCCTGCTGACCGCCGTGGTGGACTCCTACTGCGCCATGATCACCGAGCGGCCCTACGCCAAGGCCATGCCCCCCAAGGCGGCGGCCGCCGCCCTCGCCGGGGACCCCAAATACGACCAGCGCTTCACCAAGCAACTGGCCACCTACCTGCTGAACACCAGGCAGATGTAGCCGGGGCCAGCCCTCCGTCCGATTGATAGAAAGCCCGGGCCGGGAATGCTGCACGCATTCCCGGCCCGGGCTTTTCCGCCTCTCCCCGGCCAGGGGGAGCGGCCCGTAAATCCTCAGCGGTTCAACACTCCTGGGAGTCCTCCCAGTCGAGCTGCATGAACACGTCCTCGGCGGCGATCACGCCCAACACCTTGCCGCCCTCCAGCACCACGGCCCAGCGCCTGCGCGTGGACAGCATGGACTCCAGCACCACGGACAGGGGGTCCTGCGGTTTGACCACGGGCAGGTCGCGCTCGACCACCTCCCCGGCCCTGCGGGAGAAGCACTTGCGGCACACGGTGCGGAACTTGGTTTCGAAGTCCTGCCCCTGGGTCAGCTTCAGGGAGTCGTCCAGGGCGCACTGCTCGGTGTAGAGCAGCAGCCACCAGGCCGTCACCGCGCCCTTGAATTCTCCGTCGGCGGAGAGCACCACGGCGCAGGCCCTTTCGGGGTGATCCTTCATGGCCTTGCGCAGCCTGAGCGCGCCCTCGCGCAGGCTGTCGCTCTCGCGGATGGTGATGAAGTCGGTGCGCATCACGTCCCAGGCACGTTCGCGTAACAGCATGGATGGTCCTCGTGGGTTTGCCGCGCTTTACCAACGGCGTTGCTTTTTGTAATCTTAATTGGTTGGCGACGCGTTGAAAAGCCCCAGGACCATCCCCTCGTGAAAAACCGCATGGTCGTCTCAATCTCTGACATGAAGATCTCGCGCAGGCCGCGGGACCTGCTCGTCACCCATTCGCTGGGGTCCTGCCTGGGGCTTGCCGCCTACGACCCGGTGTCGCGGGTGGGGGGGCTCATCCATTGCCTGCTCCCCCGGGCGGTGGGCCCGGGCGTGCAGAACCCCTATATGTATGTCAACGTGGGGGTGCCGCTGATGATCCGCAAGCTGGCCGCCATGGGCTGCGCCAAGGAGGGCTTGATATTCAAGGCCGCGGGCTGCGGCCGGATGAACCGCATCCAGAACCAGTTCGACACCGGGGCCCAGAACATGGCCATGCTGGAATCGCTCTTCGCCAAGAACGGCGTCGGCCTGGCCGCGCAGGACGTGGGAGGCGACATCCCCCGCACGCTCATGCTGGATGTGGAAACCGGCAAAGTGACCATCACCTCCCAGGGACAGGAGTGGGAAATATGACGTTACGCGACCAGATCATCGCACGAGCGGAGCAACTGCCTCAGATGCCGGCTCCGGTGATGCGGATCATGGCCTACCTCTCCAAGCCCGATGCCGATCTGGGCGAGCTGGCCTCGGCCATAGAATACGACCCGGGGCTCACGGTAAACGTGCTGCGCATGGCCAACTCCAGCTTCTTCGGCGGCGCTGGCGGCATCACCACCGTGCGCGACGCCCTCTTCAGCCTGGGCACCCGCCGGGTGGTCCAGCTGGTGATCGCCTCGGGCGTCGCCCCACGCACCCGGCCCCCGGTGGCGGGCTACAGGCTGGACGAGGGCGAGCTGCTGCGTCACAGCGTCGCGGTGGGCACGGGCGCCGAGGTCCTCGCGCGGGAGCTGGGGCTGCGCGCCCCCGACCACACCTTCACCGCCGGGCTGCTGTGCACCATCGGCAAGATCGTGCTGGGCCAGTTCCTCGAGGTGGACGCGGACCAACTGCTGACCCTGTCCTATGCGGAGGACATCCCCTTCGAGGAGGCCGAACGCAGGCTCCTGGGCATCGACCACGCCGAGTTGGGGGCCATGCTGCTCAAGCGCTGGGAACTGCCCACGCCCATAGTCAACTGCGTGCGCTGGTACATGGACCCGGCCTCGGCCCCGGCCGGGGAGCGCGACGAAGCCCTTGATCTGGTCCACGTCGGGCACGTCATGGCCACCATGTCCGGCATCGGCCAGGGGCTGGAAGGCCTGCGCTCAACCGTTTGCCAGGAGTGCTTCGACCGCCTGGAACTCACCCAGGACGCCATGATCGCTTCCATGGCGCAGGTGGTGAACGCCCTGGCCGAGATCGAGGTCATCCTGACCAGAACGGGCGCCTGAGCCGGATCGCGCCCTACCCGGCCACGGCCCGCAGGATGCCCGAATCGTTGGGCCCCCTGAAATCGAGCCGGGTCACGTCCTTGAAGCCCGCCGCCGCCAACATGGCGCGCAGTTGGCCGCCGCTGTAGGACTGGCCGCCCTGGGTGCCCAGCAGCATGTTCAGCGAGAACAGCGCCGGGAACAGGGGGCCGTCCATGGCGTCGTCCAGCAGGAACTCGTGGATGAACAGCAGCCCGCCAGGCCTGAGCGCACGCGCCGCCTTGGCGATGATCGTTCCGCACTCCTCCGGGCTCTGGGCGTGCAGGATCTGCGAGAGCCAGGCCACGTCGAAACCGCCCGGCAGCCCTTCCGCCAGATAATCTCCCGCAACGAAATCAACCCTGCCGGCCACGCCGTGGCGTTGGGCCACCTCCCGCGCGAAGGCCTCGGAGGTGGGCAAATCGTACACGGTAGCCCTGAGCCCCGGGTTGGCCAGGCAGAAGTGCACCGCGTAGGTGCCGGGGCCGCCGCCCAGGTCCAGAAGCCGGGCCGCGCCGCCCAGGTCCAGGCTTTTGGCCAGGCCCGGGGCGATGGCCGAGGCCAGGTTGTACATGCCCATCAGGAAGTCCTCCCGCCCTTCCTCCTTGGCGGAGTCGGTGCGGGGGATGGGCCCGCCTGTGCGCACCGCCTCGGGCAGCCTGGCCCAGGAGGCCATCAGCCGGTGGTGGTGGCGGATGATGAAGCCGATGTAGTCCGGGGAGGACTTCACCAGGTACCGGCCTCGTGCTTGGCCAGCAGGCCCATGGCGCAGAGCGCGTCCAGGAGCATGCCCAGGGCACGGGCGTCGCAGCCCAGGCGTCCGGCCAGCGGACCGGCCTCCAGGGGGCCTTGCGCCAGGGGGCTGAACACGTCGAGCATGGCCCCGGTGTGCAGGGCGCAGGTTTGCCAATAGCAGCCCGAAACCTGGAGCAACTCGCCCGGGTTGGTGCCTGAAAAAGCCATGATACGCCTCCTGGCCGTAAGCAAAACGCGGCGCGGTGGATGCCGCTCCGTCACGCGGCGGAGGGCCAGCCCCCCGCCGCGCGGGAATCGGGTCTATTGCGCGGGGACCAGATCCTTGCCGCAGGCGCACTTGCCCGGGCTCTGGCTGACGAAGTTGCAGTCGCAGCCAGCACCGCAGCCGCAGACGAACTTGCCGGTCATGGGGAATGTTTGCTCGGCCCCCTTGACCTTG
The DNA here is from genome assembly GCA_046567065.1 of Acidobacteriota bacterium. Lineage (GTDB taxonomy): Bacteria > Desulfobacterota > Desulfovibrionia > Desulfovibrionales > Desulfovibrionaceae > Fundidesulfovibrio. The sequence goes on along the minus strand of JBKICO010000299.1, from coordinate 257 downwards.
ACCACGGCGTTGCCGCCTTCGATCCTGAGCACCTTCGTCTTCACCATCTGTTTGTTGCACGTGCACTTCGCCGGTTTCATCGACATCGACTTGCACGGGCACGACTCGCCGCAACCGCAGACATACACCATGTCGCCCGCTTTCAAGGGGATCGTCGGGCTGTCCTGGGCCGCGAAGGCGGCAGTCGCCAACGCCAGCAGAAAGATGACGGCAAGGATCGACATCGCTGTCTTCACTGGACACCTCCATGACGTTGT
>JBKICO010000298.1:0-2517 GCA_046567065.1 Acidobacteriota bacterium | reverse complement strand
GGTACTGATTCGCGGCCGCGCCGGGGCGCGGCCGCTTCTTGATCATATAAACACCCTGGAGTAACTTCAGGGTCAAGAGGTTTCCCGGAGGGTGCGATGAGGATCGGCGAACTTGCCAGGCGCGCGGGCTGCACCGTGGAGACAGTCCGCTACTACGAGCGGGAGGGCCTGCTGGCCAGCCCGCAACGCGGGGCCAACAACTACCGGCGCTACGAGCGAACCCACCTGGAGGCCCTGTGCTTCATCCGCAACTGCCGCGCCTTCGAAATGACCCTGGAGGAGATCGGCGCGCTCCTGCGCCTGAAGCTGGACCACGAGAAGGACTGCAGCGCGGTGAACGCCGTGCTGGAGGCGCACATCGCCCGCGTGGGCGAGAGGATCGCGCGGCTGGAAGGCCTCAGGGATCAGTTGACGGCGCTGCGGGGAACCTGCGGCCGCATACAGCCCAGAAAGAGCTGCGCCATTCTGATGGAGTTGGCCGAACCTGCGGGGGCGCCGGACAGACATCCACCCGAACAGCACGCCTCCCCGGGAGGCGGCGGGACGGCCCCTCCGTTCTGAGATCGCCGCGCGCCCTGCCGTGTCCGCCGAAGAAGGAACGCCCCGTGTTCCGGTACTCCCAGTAGGGGACGGCCCGAAGGCCCTTCCCCTGCGGGGCGTGCGGACGCGGCGGTCAGTTCGCTGCTCTCGCCGGAGCAAGCTTGCCGTCCATGAGCGGGTCGATGGGCGCCTTCTCATCCAGGACGGCCAGGTCGAAGCGCACTTCGGACTCTGGTTTGCGGTACGAATCCTTGTGCCGGCCCGAGATGTTCTCAAGGCGCACGACGTTCACCGCCTTGCCCTTGGAAAAGGACCGAAGCCAGGCGGTGGAGCCGTCGGCCGCCAGTTTCCCGCGCTCGCCGGACCCGTGGCCTCCGCCGAGCAGGATGTCCACGGGCTGGTCGGGCCCCTTGTATTTCTCGAGGAAAGCCTTCTCTCCCGCGAAGCCCCACGGGCTCACGCCGATGACCACGTTGCCGTCCGCGCGCAACGCCCTGGCCTGCTTCACGACTTCCTCCATCTGGTCCGCCGAGGGTTGCTCCTCACCTGAAGGCAGCACGGGAAAGTACACCAGTCCGATCCGCAGATTCTTGCGCTCGAAGGCGCGGCTCGCCACCTTCCCGGCTGGAACCACCCAGGTTTTCAAGGCCTCGGGCATGTCCTGGCCGAGGACTGCGGCGTCGTCGGGAGTGATCATCATCGCGTCGTACCCCAGCGAAGCGTAAGCCTGCCCGACAACCGACGGGGCCTTGGCCGCCGGGCTCTTGTTCTCGTCGAGGTCCTGCAGCTCGTACGGCCCGGCGATGAAGAGCCTGACCGTGCCGGGATCGTCTGTCTTCCTCTTGTCCGCAATAAGGGCGGCCCGCCGGGCCAGCCCACCCATGAGCTTGCCGCCTCAGCCCGGGCAGGGGTCGAAGTATCCGTACGTGTTGGAGGTATAGTATATCTCCAGGGCCATTGCGTCCGCACGGGCGGAGCTGGGCAGGACGCCCATCAGCACGAGCAGGATGATGAAGTATCGCAGCACGCTGATCTCCCGTGTCACTTCAGGTCGGAGAGTTGGTTCTGGATTTCGGAAACCATGCCGCTGTCCTTGGGCTGGGCGTCCTGGGCCAGTCGCAGGTGTTTCCTGGCCATTTCGGGATTTTTGAGTACGTGTTTGTAGATCACGCCCAGGTAGTAGTGGGCCTGGTAGGCGTCCGGTTTGGCTGTGACGATGAACTCGTAATCGGGCATCGCCTCTTCGTAGCGCTGGAGCTCCAACAGTGCGTATCCCCTGTGGTAGCGCGCCCCCAGGTTCTCGGGGTCGAGTTCGATTCCCTTGCTCCAGAAGAACAGGGACTTTTGCCAGTCTTCCGCGCGGTTGAATATCTCTCCAAGTTCCAGGATCGCTTCCAGGTCCTTGGGGTTGTCCTTGACCCTGGCCATGAGGGCGGGCACCGCGGCCGATTCATTTTTGTTTTTGGACATCGCAGGCCCGGCCCGCCGTTCGCCGGGCATCGGTCCTGAGGTGAATGACGTCAGGAAGATCGCCGCAAGACCCAGGGCAATCATGCCCACAATCAGTCTGCGCATCGGGAATTCCGGGGCCGCAACCGCGATGTGACGCCTAGTTTTCATCTTTCGTTCCTCCGAGGGCGCGCGAGGCCCGCCAGGCCAGCAGCGGCATGACGCAGATGGCCAGGCTGCCGATCCAGACCCAGTTCACCATGGGGTTGATGCTCACCTTGAGCGGTTTCACCTGTTCGCCGTCGATGTCGTGGATCGTGGCGTAGAGCTCCTCGCCCAGGCTGAACAGCGTGGACACCTCGCTGTTGGGGTGGTCGTAGTTGCGATACGTGCGCTGCTGCGGGGTCAATTCGCCCAGACGCCTGCCGTGTTTGCTCACTTTCACCACGGCTTCCCGAATGGCCACCTCGGGGCTGCTCTCTTCGCGCAACGCCTTGTAGGTGAAGTCATACCCGCCGAAAGAGAAGC
>JBKICO010000297.1:0-3509 GCA_046567065.1 Acidobacteriota bacterium | reverse complement strand
TGCTCAGGAATTTCTCGTTGAGATATTCGACGCTCCCGTCCGGGGCGCAGATGGAAATCGGGATGGGGGCCATCTCCAGCAGGCGCCGGAAGCGGCCCTCGCTGGCGCGCAGGGACCTCTCCGCGGCGGTCTTCTCCCGGATGATCTGGCCCTGCCGGAGGTTCTGGTAGGCGGAATCGGCCAGCTTGTTGGCGATGAGGTACAGGGCCTGGGCAATGGCCCGGAAACGCTCCAGGGACATGACGGGGACTTCGGAGAGGGCCTGCCGGAAAGCCTCCCTGTCGGCGCCGATGGCGTCCGCGTAGGCGAGTACGGAGTCGTCCTCGCGCCTGTCGAGGCGCACCTGCCCGATCAACCAGTTGGCCACGTGCATGCCGCCCACCACGATGCAGGCTCCCGCGTCCCAGAGCCCGCTGCTCAGGCAGCGTTGCACGGTGGGGCCGTGGGGGTTGAAGCGGCCCAGGGCCGCGTCGGACTTGAAGCAGTTCGCGCGGCCTTTCTCCGTGTGCCGGATGATGTCCTTGCAGAGGCTGCAAAAGTTGCTCGGCCGGGTGAGGGGGGTGCCGCGGGTGTCGGTTATGACGGAGGCCACGCCCGTTGCCAGGGCGAAAGCGTCCTGCATGGACTGCAGCTCCTCCATGTCGAAGAGGCTGGAGATATCGAATTCGCAGGTTCCTGACGGGCCGTTGTGCATGTCCTTGCGCTCATTTTCCGGCAGGAGCGGAAGTGTTGCGCCCGGTGAGGGCGGAAGCGTCTTGGCGGACGCGGACGCACTGAGCCGAAACGCGCCCGCGCGGGAGAAGCGGGCGTCCTGATTCGCTTTATTGGCGCCAAATCTACACCCCTTCCCGATTGCTGGGCAAGAACAAAAGCCGAAGGCTACTTTGAAGGTATGAATTGCGCGGGGCGCCGGGCGGCGCCCCGCGAGGGGAATCTACATGGCGCGGGACCTGGCCCAGCTCTCCAGGTTGTTGGCGTCCAGCGCGCCGGAGATGGAGTCCACGGCGCGGCCGTTCTTAAACAATATCAGCGTGGGGACGCTGCGGATGCCCATCTGCCCGGCCAGCACCTGCTCCGTCTCGGTGTTGACCTTGGCGGCGCGGATCTCCGGCTCCAGGCGGCGGGCCACCTCCTCGAAGGCGTTCGCCATCATCTTGCAGGGGCCGCACCAGGGCGCCCAGAAATCCACCAGCACCGGCACGTCGGATTCGAGCACGTGCTTGGGGAAGGTGGCCTCGGTGAGTTCCACGGACCTGCCGGGGAACAGGGGCTTGGAGCACTTGCCGCACACGGCCGACAGCTCCTTGCCGGGGATGACGCGGTTCTTGGTGTGGCAGTGCGGGCAGGGGACACGGCGCGTATCGGACATGTGTGGCTCCTTGTTGTATTGGCCTGGAAAAGGAAATAATAGACGCTGTTAGCAGATTGTCGACAGGAGACGCTATGTTTTTCGTCAACCTCACGCTACGCGCGGCGCACCGCGACCCCCAACTGCTCGACGAGTTCCTCACGCGCGGGGTGAACCCCGAGCTTGGGCTTGACCCCGTGCTTATGGACCGCGCCGAGCGCTCCTGGCACCAGGCCTTGGCCGAGCGGCTGGAGGCGCAGGGCCTGACCCCCTCGCTGCACCTGCCCTTTTTCGACCTGCAGCCCGGCAGCGCCGACGCCATGATCCGCGCCGCCAGCCGGGACCGCCTGGCTTTGGCCATGAAGACCGCCCGCATCTACCGGCCCGCGCACCTGGTGGGCCACGTGAAATACGACCACCTGCTCTATATGCGCAGCTACGAGCAGTGGCTGGAGCGCTCGGTGGATACCTGGGAGGCGGTGATGGACGCCTGGCCGGAGCACCCGCCCCTGTACCTGGAGAACACCTTCGAGCCCGAGCCCTGGATGGTGGCCCGGCTGGTGGAGGCCCTGGCCGGGCGCGGGCGCAACGTGGGCATCTGCCTGGACGTGGGCCACTGGTTCAGCTTCGCGGGCGGGCAGGGGCGGGGCAACCTGCTGGAGTGGCTGGAGGGCTTCGCGCCCAGGCTCTCCCACCTGCACCTGCACGACAACGACGGCAGCACGGACCAGCACAAGGGCCTGGGCCAGGGCTCAATCCCCTGGGAGCGGGTGTTCCCCTGGCTGGAGGCGCGCGGGCTGGAGCCCACGGTCACCTTCGAACCGCATACCCCAGATGCTTACAGGGCCTCCATGCGCTACGTGGCCGAGTGGCCCGCTTATTTCGAGCGCCTGGGCGTGAGCGCCCCCGAGCCCCGGGCGGGCTGAAGTATTGCCGCGCCCGGCGCGAAGCCGGAAGGGATTCCAAAGGGAGGAACTCCCTTTGGCCGCCGGAGGCCTCCCGCTCTCCCGTGCCTGCCGTGGCCTCCCCGGTGCCGGACTGTCCGCTGTATTTGTAGAACATCAGCCAGTCCGGCACCGGGGAGGCCACAGCAGGCCCCAATACGGCTCACAGCGGCTGAAACCCGCACCTTCCTTCCCGCGCTGCGTCCCCCCTGTCCCTTTCGCGCCGCGTGCGCATCCGCCCATACGCAAAAAGCCCCGGCCGGATCGTTCCGGGCCGGGGCTTATCCGTCCTGTCGGGTGGCCTCGCTGGCCGCCTAGAACTTCACCGCCAGGGAGCCGTAGAGGGTGTTGCCCTTGAGCCGGTTCTCCCCGCCCAGGTCGTAGATCCATTTGGCGATGAAGCTCACCTCCTTGCCGAGCACGGGGGCCGTGTAGCTCACGATGGGGCCGATGCCCGCCCCGGAGGAGTAGAACGACCCCGTGGCCGCGCCGCGCCCGGAGTCCGGCGTGGTCTGGGCCACCACGTAGCCCACGGCGCCCACGGCCAGGTGCCTGCCGTGGTGGTAGGCGGCGGTCCAGTCCAGGTGGAACTGGCTGCCGGAGAGGTACTTGGTGGCCGTGTTCTGCGTGTTGATCATGTAGCCGGCGTTGAGCGACACCTCGTAGCCCTTGGCGCTGAGCCAGGTGAAGGCCGCGTTGGCGTCGAAGGAGTAGTAGTTCATGCCCAGGTTGGTGAGCGTCTTCTTGTCGAAGTAGCCGGTGGGGAAGAACACCATGGGCATGAGCGCCAGATGGCACTCCCCGAAGTTCCAGGCCGCCACCGGCCCGAGGAACAGGTCCGAGAGGCCGCCCCGGTTGCCGTCACCGCTCTTGGAGAAGTCGAACCGCCTGTTCCTGGGGTCGCGGATGTTGATGGACCCCCCGACGTTGGTGTTGAGGATGACGGGCACGCCCCCGGCCAGGCCCAGCATGCCGCCCGTTGCGGGCGAATCCACCATGTAGCTGAACTTGGTCAGGTTGATGGTGGTGAAGGCGTTGAGCTCGGCGTAGACCATCCCCCCCTTGAGGATCTGCTTGAGGCTCTGGGCCATGTAGATGGTGTCGTTGCGCACGGCCAGGCCCTCGCCGGGGAAAAAGCCCATGAGGAAGTCCCCGTAGGAGCCCTGGATGTAGTGGCTGGTGCCGCCCTCAGTGGCCAGCGCGGCGCGCGCGCCAGT
>JBKICO010000296.1:0-3424 GCA_046567065.1 Acidobacteriota bacterium | reverse complement strand
CTTCAAGTCTTCCCTGTAATCGCATAAGAGGAGCGTGCATCCGGGCCAGCGACGCCGCAGGCCCGGCAGATACGAGAACCCGAGGTTCACCGATGCCCTTCTCCCGCCTCCTCTGCGCCGCGCTGCTGGCCTGCGCCTGCGCGCTCCCGGCCGCCTGCGCCGCGCCCTCCGCGACCCCGAATCCATCCTCGCAGCCTGCGGCGTCCGCCGCGCGCGCCGTCCCCCAGAACCAGGCCCAGGCCGACCTGGAGCTCCTCCAGCGCACCTACCCGGACGTGGTGGCCTCCGTCTCCGCCGACGGCCTGACCCTGCGCGACGGCACGCGCCTGCCCTACGACGACGGCAAGGTGAAAAGCCCGGAGCAGGCCCTGGACGATGCCGATCTGCAGGACATGCTGGCCCAGCCCTATCCCCTGGCCCCGGTGACGGCCGAGCCCGGCCCCGGCGTGCACCCCGGGCGTGTGCGCGTCACGGCCTTCTTCAAGGCCGCCTATGGCCATGATCCCGAGGAGGTGAAGGCCTCCCTGGTGCCCGTGCGCTTCCTGGGGACCTCCGTGCAGTTCAACTCCCGCAATGGCGCGGCCAAAGCCCTGGAGGCCGTGGCCGCCGACCTGGAGAAGTTCCTTGCCGCCAAGCCGGAGCTGCGCCGCTTCGTGCTGCCGGTCTCCGGAACCTTCGCCTGGCGGCAGATCGCGGGCACGCAGCGCCTCTCCATGCACTCCTTCGGGGCCGCCATCGACTTGAACGCCAAGGCCAACACCTACTGGCAGTGGTATAAGGGCAACGACCCCCTGGGCCTGCGCAAGGCATTTCCGGCGGAGGTCGCCGAGGTTTTCGAGCGCCACGGCTTCGTCTGGGGCGGCAAGTGGGCCGAGTTCGACATCATGCACTTCGAGTACCGCCCGGAACTCATCGCCAAGGCCAGGGCCGCGCGGTGAGCGTGCGGGGCCGCTTCGCCCCCAGCCCATCGGGCCGGATGCACCTGGGCAACGCCTGGACGGCCCTGCTGGCCTGGCTCTCGGCGCGCTCCAAGGGCGGTGCGATGATCCTGCGCATGGAGGACCTGGACCCCGCGCGCTCCAAGCCCCAGTTCGCCGAAGCCATCCTGGCCGACCTGGCCTGGCTCGGCCTGGACTGGGACGAAGGCCCGGACAAGGGCGGCCCCTGCGGCCCCTACAGCCAGAACGAGCGGCGCGGCCTCTACGACGAAGCCCTGGAAGGGCTCGCGGTGCGCGGCCTGCTCTATCCCTGCTACTGCACAAGGGCCGAACTGCGCGGGATTCAGGCGGACCCGGCCTCGGCCCCCCACGCGGGCGAGCTGGAGCCTGTCTACGCCGGGACCTGCCTCGGCCTCACCGGGACCATGCGCGCCGCCAAGGAAGCCCTGGGCCGCCGCCCGGCCACTCGGATGCGCGTGGACGAGGGCGCGATCGCTTTCACCGACGGGGTGCTCGGGCCGCAAGTCCAGAAGCTTTCCCGCCAGTGCGGCGATTTCCTGCTGCGCCGCAGCGACGGGGTGCACGCCTACCAGCTGGCCGTCTCCGTTGACGACGCCGCCCAGGGCATCACCGAGGTGGTGCGCGGGGCGGACCTGCTGGATTCCACGGCCCGGCAGATCCATCTGATCCGCCTGTTCGGGCGCGTGGAGCCCGCCTACGCCCATGTGCCCCTGCTGGTGGACCCGGACGGCAGGCGCCTCTCCAAGCGCCGCCAGGATGTTGACCTGGGCGCGTTGCGCGCTGCGGGGGTGACGCCCGGGCGCATTGTGGGCTATCTGGCCTGGAAGGCCGGGCTGCTGCCGGAGCCAAGGGAAGTGGAAGCCCGCGAACTGGCGGACGGCTTCAGCTTCGCGCCCATGCCCGCCGGGCCGGTGGTGGTGCGGGAAAACTGGATGGAGGAGGGGGCATGACCAAGGCCTTGATCGCGCTGATGTTCCTTCTGGTCGCTGTGCCGGGCCAGGCGGCCACGCACAAGAGCGCCAAGAAGCACGGCAAGAAGCAGGAGAACTGTCAGCCCATCGACGTCAACGCCACCAGCTCGCACTGCTACAAGCTGCGCCCCGGCGGCGGGCACGGGCGCTGCGAGCCCCAGAGCCTGCCCTACGCGCGCTGCCGCACGGGCAACATGTGCTGCCGGGGCAACAACGAGCTTTCGCCCATCGGCTGGTACAACGGCGAGGAGCGCCTGGGCCACGTCTCACAGACTCCGGCCGGGGGCGCGGTGCTCATCCTGGGCGACAACTCCCGCCACAGGATGACCACGGGCCACGTGTTCTACGTTGAGAGCGTGCGGCACAAGGGCGGCGAGCACTGGGAGCTGACCCTCTCCCACACCAATTACGACCGCCAGTGCCACATCGAGACCAACGTCCTGGGCGAATACAACGTCCACACGCGCAACCTGGCCATGAAGACCGGGCACTGGAGCGCCTGGGGCAAAGAACTGCGCGCCTTGGGCTTCATCGTGAAGTAGCCGCGTCCTCTGCGGACCACCAGCCCCGGCCCGCCCATCCTGGCCGGTCCGTTCCGCGCGTCGGAGTACGAGTTCCGCCAGGGATGGGCCAACCCCGCACGCGCCTCGCGGCGCTGGGAGCACGCGCATGAGCACTGGATCGAACCCGCCCGCCGCCCTGTCCCTCTCGCCCTCGGAGGCCAAACGCGCCGCCTTCGCCGGGCGCATGGCCGAAATCCTCGACGCCTCCGCCCTGAACGCCGCCCTCTGCCTGGGCTACCGCGCCGGTTTGTTCGAGGCCATGGACCGCCTTGGCTGCCCGGCCAGCTGCGCGGCCATCGCCCGCGAGGCCGGGCTCGCCGAGCGCTACGTGCGCGAGTGGCTTGGGGCCGTGGCCTGCGGCGGCGTGGTGGAGCTTTCCGTGTCCGCATCCGGGGAGGAGCTGTTCCTGCTGCCTCCCGAACACGCCGCCCTGCTGACGCGCCGCGCCGGCCAGGCCAACCTGGGCGTCTACACCCAGGAGATCCCGCTGCTCACCCAGTGCGCCCTGGAGGATGTGCTGGCCGGGTTCGGGACCGGGCAGGGCGTGCCCTACGAGCGCTACCCCCGCTTCCATGAATGGATGGGCCAGGTGGCCGAGGCCAAGCACCGCGAGGTGCTGGTGGACGTGTTCCTGCCGTCCGTTGCAGGCGGGGAGGTGCTGCGCCGCCTGCGCGAGGGCATCGACGTGCTGGACGTGGGCTGCTCCGAGGGGCTGGTGGCGCTGCTCATGGCTCGGGCCTTCCCGAAGAGCAGGTTCCTCGGGGTGGTTATTTCGGGCGAGGCGCTGGAGAAGGCCCGGAGCGAGGCAGCGAGGCTTAGGCTGGGCAACGTCCGCTTCGAGTTGCGCGACGCCGCCGGACTGGCCGGGGACGCCGCCCTGGCCGGTAAGTTCGGTTACGTCACGGCCTTCGACGCCATCCACGACCAGACC
>JBKICO010000295.1:0-7384 GCA_046567065.1 Acidobacteriota bacterium | reverse complement strand
TCTCGGCCTGCATCAAGGGCGAGATCCACCAGGCCCTGCTCAACCAGGGCATGGACGCCGCCCGGGACATGGCCCGCACCTACATGAATTTCTTCCCGGACAGGCTCTATCTTGAAATGCAGGCCAACGACCTGCCCGAGCAGGCCCGGCTCAACGCCCTGGTGCTGGAACTTGCCGACGAGATGAAGCTGCCCCTGGTGGCCACCAACGACTGCCACTACCTGAACGCCGACGACGCCTCCGCCCATGATGTGCTGCTGTGCATCCAGACCCAGGCCCAGGTGGACGACGTGAAGCGCATGCGCTTCACCACCCAGCAGCTCTACTACCGCTCCCCCGAGGAGATGGCCCAGGCCTTCGCCCACGCCCCCCAGGCCATCGCCAACACCTGCGAGATAGCCGAGCGCGTCAACCTGGAGCTCGACCTCAAGACCTACCACTTCCCGGTCTACGATGTGGAGCAGGGCAAGTCCCTGGACGACGAGATGGCGGAGATGGCCCGCAACGGCCTCAAGGAACGCCTGGCCCGCATGGAGCTGACCCCGGAGAAGGAGAAGGTCTACTGGGACCGCCTGGAATACGAGCTGGGCGTCATCAAGCAGATGGGCTTTCCGGGCTATTTCCTCATCGTGCAGGACTTCATCAACTGGGCCAAGGGCCAGGGCATCCCCGTGGGGCCGGGGCGCGGTTCGGCCGCCGGTTCGCTGGTGGCCTACAGCCTGCGCATCACCAACCTGGACCCGCTGCCCTACGACCTGCTGTTCGAGCGCTTCCTGAACATCGAACGCATCTCCATGCCCGATATCGACGTGGACTTCTGCGAACGCCGCCGCACCGAGGTGATCCGCTACGTCTCCGAGAAGTACGGGCGCGACTCCGTGGCCCAGATCACCACCTTCGGCACCATGAAGGCCAAGGCCGTGGTGCGCGACGTGGGCCGTGCCCTGGGCATGAGCTTCCCCGAAACGGACCGCATCGCCAAGCTCATCCCCGAAGACCTGAAGATGACCATCGACAAGGCCCTGAACCAGGAGCCCGAGCTCTCGGTGCTGGCCGCGCAGGACCCGCGCATCTCCCGGCTCATCGACGTCTCCCGCAGGCTGGAGGGGCTCTCGCGCCACGCCTCCACCCACGCGGCGGGCGTTGTCATCTCAGACCGGGCCATGATGGAGTACGTGCCGCTCTACCTGGGCAAGAACCAGGAAATCGTGACCCAGTGGGACATGAAGCGCGTGGAGAAGATCGGGCTGGTCAAGTTCGACTTCCTGGGCCTCAAGACCATGACCGTGATCCAGGACGCCCTGGACATCATCCGGGAGATGGGCCACGAGCCCCCCGACCTGGACACCCTGCCGCTCACCGACCCGCAGACCTACGAGCTGTTTTCCCGGGGCGACACCGACGGCATCTTCCAGGTGGAATCCGACGGCATGCGCAAATACCTGCGCCAGCTCAAGCCCAACTGCTTCGAAGACGTCATCGCCATGCTGGCCCTGTACCGCCCCGGCCCCCTAGGCTCGGGCATGGTGCAGGAGTTCATCGACCGCAAGCACGGCCTGGTGGAGGTGCACTACCCCCACCCGGACCTGGAACCGGTGCTCAAGGCCACCTACGGCGTCATCGTCTACCAGGAGCAGGTCATGCAGATCGCCCAGGTGCTCTCGGGGTACTCCCTGGGAGAGGGCGACCTGCTGCGCCGGGCCATGGGCAAGAAGAACCCGGAGGAGATGGCCAAGCAGCGCACCCGCTTCCTTGAGGGCACGCGCAAGAAGGAAATCCCGGACTCCCAGGCCAACGAGATCTTCGACCTGATGGAGAAGTTCGCGGAGTACGGCTTCAACAAGTCACACTCGGCGGCCTACGCGCTCATCTCCTACCACACGGCCTACCTGAAGACGCACTTCCCCGTGGCCTTCATGGCCGCGCTCATCACCTCGGACCTGGAAAACCAGGACAAGGTGCTCAAGTACATCTCCGACTGCAACGACCGCGACATCGAGGTGCTGCCGCCCAACGTGAACCTCTCCATGCGCCACTTCAGCGTGCGCGAGGGCAGGATCGTCTACGGGCTGGCGGGCATCAAGAACGTGGGTGCGGAAGCCATCAACGAGATCGTGCGCGAGCGCGAGGAGAACGGGCCCTATACCAGCCTGGTGGACCTGACCACCCGCGTGAACCTGCGCAAGGTGACCAAGCGCGTGCTGGAGTTTCTGATCAAGGCCGGGGCCATGGACTGCTTCGAGGCCCCGCGTGCCTCGCTCATGGCCGGGCTGGACAAGGCCGCCACCCAGGGCCAGAAGCGCGCCGAGGCCAAGAACTCCGGCCAGCTCTCGCTCATGAGCCTGGCCCCCGCGCCCGAGGCCCCGCCCACCGGCGGCATCGGCTTCGCCTGCGAGGAGGCCAAGGTGCCCGAGTGGGGCCATGAGGAGATGATGGCCTTCGAGAAGGAGGCCATCGGCTTCTACCTCACCAGCCACCCCCTCAAGGCCTACGCGCGCGACCTGCGGCGCATGGGCCTCAAGACCCTCTCGGACTGCAGGGGCTACTCGCCGGAGAGCGAGGTCAAGGTGGCGGCCATCATCACCACCAAGAAGGAGCACATCACCAAGAAGGGCTCGCGCATGGCCTTCTGCGGCCTGGAGGACATCGCCGGGGACGGCGAGGCCATCTTCTTCCCCGAGGCCTTCACCCAGTGCCGCGAGCTGCTGGAGGGCGACGTGCCCCTGCTCATCACCGGCAAGATCGGCAAGGAGGACCAGGACGCACCCGAGGGCCAGGCCAAGCTCAAGCTCATCGTGCAGTCGGCCCGGCCCCTGGCCGAGGCGGTCCAGGCCGGGGACGAGCCCCTGGAGCTGCGCGTGGACGCCCACGCCTGCACCACGCTTGCCGGGCTCAAGGAAATCTTTCATAAGTATCCGGGAAGCGCCAAGGTCCGGCTGCGCATGGTGTTCGAAGGCGTGGAGTGCCTGGCGGGCCTCTCGGACGAACTCAGCGTCGGGCCGTGCCCGGAATTCTGGCTCGCGGTGGACGACTGCCTGGCGCGGGCCCACAGCAAAGCGCCAGCCTGACAAAGGGGATCATAGTGACCATGCAACACGGCGAACGCCCGGTCCTGCGCCGGGGCCTGTTCAAGCTGACCATCACGGACGATTTTTCCTCCGCGCACTGCCTGCGCAACTACGACGGGCCCTGCGAGGCCCTGCACGGGCACAACTTCGTGGTGGAGGCGGTGTTCCAGGGCGAACGGCTCACTCAGGACACCGAGATGCTCATGGACTTCAAGGACCTGAAGGCCCTGCTCAAGCAGATCCTGGACAGGCTCGACCACAAGCACTTGAACGAGCTGCCCTATTTCCAGCGCCGCAACCCCACGGCCGAGAACCTGGCCCGCTACATCTACTGGGAGCTGGGCAGGCTCATGGAGGGCATGCCCGCCCAGGTGGCCGAGATCAGCGTGTTCGAGAAGGCCACCAGCAAGGCAACCTACACCGAGCTGTCATGAGGCTGGTGATCCAGCGTGTGGCCAAGGCCTCCGTGGAAGTGGCGGGTGAGCGCGTGGCCGCCATCGGCCGGGGCTTCCTGGTGCTGGCGGGCTTCGGCCCGGACGACGGCCCGGACGCCCCGGAGAGCCCGGCCTGGCGCACCATGCTGGACAAGCTCGCGGGCTTGCGCGTGTTCTCCGATACCGGAGGCAAGATGAACCTGGGCCTGGCCGACGTGGGCGGGGAGGTGCTGCTGGTCTCCCAGTTCACCCTCTACGCGGACTGCCGCAAGGGCATGCGCCCCGGCTTCTCGCGGGCCTGCCCGCCGGAGACGGCCCAGGCCCTGTTCGAGCGCCTCGTCGAAGATGTGGAGGCGCGCCTGCCCGGGCGCGTCGCGCGCGGGGTGTTCGGCGCGGACATGGACGTGAGCCTGACCAACCAGGGCCCGGTGACCATCCTGCTGGACAGCGCCGCGTTCGAGCCCGCCTGCGCGAGGCAGGTCGGCTGATGGCCGCCTCCGAAGACATCCGCGTCCTGGTGGTGGACGACTCCAAGACGGTCCTTAGACTGCTGACCTTCATCCTGGGCAAGCTCTACCGGCTCGAATCCGCCGAGGACGGCCAGGAGGCCATCGAGGCCCACGCCTCCTTCAAGCCCGACGTCATCATCCTGGACATGAACATGCCCGTGAAGTCCGGGATGGAGGTGATGCAGCACATCCGGGGCGTCGCGCAGGACCACGACGTGCAGATCGTGGTGCTCACCGCGCAGGACACCAAGGTGCTCAAGGCCCGGGCCTTCGCCGCCGGGGCCAACGACTTCCTGGCCAAGCCCTTCGACCGCGAGGAGCTCCTGGCCCGCGTGGGCGCGGCGGCCCGGCAGGTCACGCTGACCAGGCGGCTGCGCCAGGCCTACAACCGCATCAGCCGCGAGATCGACACCGTGGCGGGCCTGCAGAAGCGCCTGCTTCCGGACTGCTCGCCGCTCTTCGGCGACACCCTGGTGGAGTGCCTGTACCGCCCCTCCGGCCGCGCCAGCGGCGACTACTACGACTTCTTCACCCTGCCCGACGGCTGCATCCGCGCCGTGATGGCCGACGTGTCGGGCCACGGGGCCAGGGCCGCCTTCCTCATGGCCGTGGTGCGCACCCTGGTGCGCGTCACCCAGACGCACTACCTCTCCCTGGCCGAGATGCTGAGCCTGGCCAACCACCACCTGCTCTCATCCATCGGGCAGGAGCCTGATTTCGTCACCCTGGCCGCCGTGGACATCGACCCGGACGAGGGCACCCTGACCTACGTCAACGCCGGGCACTGCCCCCCCCTGCTCTGGAGCGGCGGCAGGATCATGGAGCTTGCGCCCACTTCCTCGGTGCTGGGGTTCTTCGACCAAAAATACCCCATGCGCACCATCGAGTTCGAGAAGCCCGCCGGGCTGCTGCTCTACACCGACGGCTGGTACGAGTGGCACACCCTGGAGAAGGAGATCTTCGGGCTGGAGCGCTTCACGGAACTGGCCTCCGGGCTCATGCGCTCGGAGCGCTTCAGCCTGCAGAACCTGCTGGAGAACCTCTGCGGCGAGAAGTCCGGGCCGGTGTTCAGCGACGACGTCACCGGGCTGTGGGTCTGCGCGGGCAGCCCGCTCTCGCGGGTGTTCTCGGCGCGCTCCACCCCGCAGGCCAGCCGCGCCCTGGCCAAGGACGTGGTCTCCGCCGTGAGGCAATACATGGAGGACCCCGACATCCTGCACGACCTGGACATCATGCTCACCGAGGCCTGCGCCAACATCACCCGCCACGCCTACAGCGGGGGCGAAGGCCCCATGGAGGTGCGCCTGCGCGTCAGGCCCGGCCAGTCCGTGGACATGGAGGTGGTGGACTGGGGCAAGGGCTTCGGCGACGCCGTGAAGTTCGAGAACGCGGCCCCCGACTCTGAATGCGGGCGGGGCATGTTCATCATCTGCAAGCTGTCCGACCAGTGTGAACTCAAGCGCCGCGGCAGGGAGAACGTCCTGCGGGTGGTCAAAAAGATAAGGAAGGAACTGTGGAAAACCTGACCTGGCTGCGCAAGGGCGCGTGTCTACTGGCCAAGTTCTCGGGCGAAATCACCATGGAGGTCACCCAGGACTTCAAGCACGCCGTGGAGAAGGCCCTGGAGGAGGACGACTCCCAGGCCCTGGCCCTGGACCTCTCCGAGGTGAGCTTCATGGACTCCTCCGGCATCGGCTTCCTGGTCTCCTGCAACACGCGGCTGCAGAGCCTAGGCAAGCGCCTGGTGCTCATGAGCCCGAGCCAGCAGGTGCGCAAGACCCTGGGCCTGGTGCAGCTCATGGATTTCTTCGCCGTGGCCGAATCCGACGTGGACCTGGAGTCCCTGACCGCCAAGGGCGGCAAGTAGCGCAATGGCGGAATCCCCCCGCGTGCTGCTGGTCACCAGCAGGTTCTTCCTGCTGGGCGAGATCATGACCGCCTTCAGGCGCATGGGGGTGGAGTTCGGCTACCTGGACACCGGCGGGGACGAGCTCGACAGCGAAGAGTATCTGCGGCCCCTGCTCAAGGGCATCGAGCGCCTGCGCCCCCACTTCCTGCTCACCGTGAACCACCTCGGCGTGGATCACGAGGGCCTGCTCACCGGGCTGCTCTCCCGCCTGGACATCCCCCTGGCCTCCTGGTTCGTGGACAACCCGGCCCTGGGCCTGGCCCTGTATTCCCGCCCGGCCGCCACGAAGACGGCCATGTTCACCTGGGACGCCGACAACCTGGCCCCCTTGCGCCAGATGGGCTTCGAACACGTCTTCCACCTGCCCCTGGCAGCGGACGAGCGCCGCTTCGCCCCCCCCGCCGAACTGCAGACCGGGAGCCCCTGGCGAAGCAACGTGAGCTTCGTGGGCAACTCAATGGTCATCAAGACCGGCTTGCGCCTGGACCACGCCAAGCCATCCCGCAGATTGCGCGCGGCCATGCCCCGCCTGGCCCAGGCCTTCGGCGAGCACCCCGAGGGCAGCGTGCGCGCCTTCATCCGGGAGCGCTTCCCGGCCCTGCTGCCCGACTTCGAAGCCCTGGAGACGCCGGACCGCCAGCTCTCCTACGAGACGGCCGTGATCTGGGAGTCCACCCGGCAGTACCGGGCGCGCTGCCTGGGCAAGCTCATGGAGTTTTCCCCCACCATCGTGGGCGACGAAGGCTGGCTGACCACCTTCGGCAAGGAGGGCGCGCAGCCCGGCGGGCGCTGGCGGCGGCTGTCCGAGCTGTCCTACTACGACGACCTCCCCGGCTTCTATCCGCTCTCCGACATCAACTTCAACTGCACCAGCCTGCAGATGAAGGGCGCGGTGAACCAGCGCGTGTTCGACGTGCCCGCCTGCGGGGCCTTCCTGCTCACGGACTACCGCGCCCAGATCGAGAACCTTTTCGAGCCGGGCAGGGAGGTCGCCCTGTACGGCGACCCGGACGAAATCCCGGACCTGGTACGCCACTTCCTGGCCCACCCCACGGAGCGCGCCCGCATCGCCCAGGCCGCGCGCAAGCGCGTGCTGGCCCAGCACACCTACGTGACCCGCATGGGCCAGATGCTGCGCACCGTGCGCGACACCTTCGGGCTCAACTACTGCGAGCCCGCAGGCGCATGAGCACGCCCCTTGAGAACCTGCCCGAGCCCCTGCGCTCCCTGCTTGTCTGCGGCGGGGAGGGCGCGGCCCATCTTTCACGCTGCTCCCGCCTGGCTGCCGGGGCCGGTGCGGGTGGACTGGCCGAATTGCTGGCCGTGGCGGCCTGGTCCCAGTCGCCATTGGACGCGGCCCTGGCCCTGCAGGCGGCCCCGCTGCTCACGGCCTGGCCCCTGGCCGCGCGCGCGGCCATGCACGTGGCCCGCTACGCCCGCCAGCCCGGGGACGCCGCCGAATAC
>JBKICO010000294.1:1077-3891 GCA_046567065.1 Acidobacteriota bacterium | reverse complement strand
TCCTGCGCCGCCTCGGGGGCTCCCTCGGGTGCGGGCAGGCTCTTGCGCCCATCGGGCGCGGGAACGGGCTTTGGCGGGGAAAAATCCTTGGATTTCAGGGCCTGGGCCGCGTTCTTGATTATGTTGAAGAAGACCTGTTCGATCTCCATGGGCTGGCATTCGACCTTGGGCATGTAGGTGCTGTAGTCCCGCACGATCCTCACGTGGCGGAAGTCGTACTGCTTCTTGAGGTCGTAGTCGCCCCCGGCCAGCTCCAGCGCCTTCTCCAGCAGTTCGCCGGGGTCGCAGGCGGAGTAGTCCCTGCCCGACTTGCGGGCGAAGCCCAGCATGTTGCTCACGATCCTGGAGGCGCGCACCCCGCCCTCGCGGATGCTCTCCAGAAACTGGTCGAGGCCCCGCAGGCGCATGTATTCGCGCAAGGCCCCCAGATCCAGCCCGGCCTGCTGGGCCACCCGGATGTTGGCGGGCTGTTCCGCGTCCAGCCTGCGGGTGATCACCTGCAGGGCCTGAAGGATGGAGGCCAGGGGGTTGTTGATCTCGTGGGCCATGCCCGCGGCCAGGCCGCCAACGGACATCATCTTCTCGGTCTGGACCATGATCTCCTGGATGCGCGAGCGTTCGGTGATGTCTTCGAAGGCGGCCACCGCCCCGGTGACCTGGCCGTTCTCGCCCAGCAGGGGGGCGGCGTTGAACAATAAGGCCTTGCGGTTGCCCGAGCCCAGCCGGAACCACACGTTTCTGCCCAATACGGGCTTCTGGCTGACCAGGGCCTGGCCCGGGGGAAGCTCGGAGAGGCTCAGGGGCGCGCCCTCCTTGTTCTCGAACAGCTCCGTCCAGTTTCTGGGCCGGGGGTAGTCCTCGGTGGGGGCCGACTCGAAGATCTGCTGGGCGCGTTCGTTGAGGTAGTCCGGCCTGCCCGTGGCGTCGAAGGTGGCGATGCCCACAGGGGTGGTCTCGGTGAGCGCCCTGTACCTGCCTTCGGAGAAGCGCAGCCGGGCGATTGCGTTCTTGAGCACGTAGAGCGCCACGGCCACCAGGGCGAGAACGCACAGTGAAACGAGGGCGTTGATGGCCGCCAGCCGGGATGCCGGGCGCAGGAGCTCGTCCGCGTCCGCCTCCACAACCAGCACCCAGTCCGTGTCGGGGTTGACGGTGGCCACGGCCATGCGCTCGGTCTGCGCGTTGCGGTAGCGCACAACTCCCGCCCCGTTGGCCGCGCGCAGCCTGCGGGCGGCCTCGTCCCCGGGGTGGAACTGCCCGGCGTGCCCCCAGGAGGGCGTGCCCAGCGGCTGGTTTGCTTCGTCGAGCAGATAGGCTCCGCCGCTCTTGCCGATACGGATGCTGTCCAGGATCTCGTGTGAGAGCCTGCCTATATCCACCACGAGGGCCAGGACGCCCGCGGCCTGCTTGTCCTGCCCTTGAACGGGGCTTGAGACCACCATCACGGGCTTGCCCGAGTAATAGCTCTTTTGGATCGTCGAGGTGACCACCTCGTTCTTCAAGGAACGCTTGAAGTAATCGCGTTCCAGCACCTTCACCGTGGCGGTCCCCGCCGGGTCGGAGGAGGCCACCACCAGCCCGTCCGGCCTGGCCAGTATGGCCCGGTCGTAGTAGTCGCGCACCAGGCGGCCGGAGAGGCGCCTTTCCGCGGCCTGGCGCGCGGAGCGGCCCAGGTAGCTGTCGGCCAGGGCCAGCCGGAACACGTCCTCCTGGGACCAGAGCGCCAGGTTGCCCCGCAGGGACTGGACCTTGCCCGAGACGTCGCGGTTGAGGGAGTCGAGCGCCTGGCTCATCTGGCCCACGGCCATTTCTTCGGCGGCCTGTTTCGTGTGGAAGTAGGAAGTGGCGGTGATCAGGAGCATTCCCAGAAACACCAGGAACAAGATGGGTACGAGGTACGGCCGGGACGGATTGATGGTCATGCGCGGGCCCTCCGGAAGGGGGCGGCGGCGAGGCCGGCCGATTCGCCGGTCCGGAGCGTACGGTGTGTCCCGCGTTGCCAAGCCATGTGCATGCCTTTTACGACTGATGGGAGCGCGCCGCCTCAGTGCACGACGACGGCAGCCGCCTCGATGACGTCATAGGGGATGTCCAGCCCCAGGCTCTCGGCGGTTTTGAGGTTGAGCATCACGATCCCCGATTCGTTGACGCGCATGGGCAACGCCCCCGCCGCGATGCGCCCGACCAGCACCTCCCGGACCATCTGTCCGGCAAGGAAACCCTGTTCGTAGCCCGACTCGAGTACTCCACAAAGCACGTGATGGTCCACGGAGAAATCGGCGAACCCCAGGGTGGGCTTGGTGTTGACCGAGTATGTCCACTCCGCCACCTCCCCGGCCGGGACAGCCCTTCCGGTCAGTTCGTCCTTGAGGCTGTGGTAGAGCGCCAGGCCCAGCACGTCGGCCTGGGACTGCAGGTCCAACACCCTGCGCTGCCACTGCTGGTAGGTGACAGCGCAATTGAACGATTGCTGGGCCAGGGCGTAGGGGCCGCCCTCGGCCACGTCCCGGGCCATGTCCTGCCGGAGGAACATGGAGGTTTCGGAGGCGTCGAACAGGTAGGCGATGTTGGTGGCCTGGGGCAGGATGCGCTTGGCCAGGGCCACCCCCTCGCGGAAGTGGAAGCGCTCCCGCACGCCTGACACGTTGGCCGCGGGGTAGCCGTAGCGCTCCGGCGGGCCGTTGAGGCCGCAGAAGATCACCTGCGGGGTCATGCCGCCCTTGAGATGGGGTGCGATCACGTACTCCTGCGCGGCGTCGTCGGCGGCAACCACCGCATCCGGCTCCATGCCCGCGATGGTCCGGGCCATCTCCC
>JBKICO010000294.1:0-1067 GCA_046567065.1 Acidobacteriota bacterium | reverse complement strand
GCCTTCTGAAGGCGCTGCAGCTCGTGCTGGCGCTTGGCGTCCAGGTAGAGGACGGTATAGCTGACGTTGAGGCCGCCCAGGGCCTCGTGGATGCCCTTGTTGATCTCCTGGGTCCAACTGTAGCCGGGGTGGTAGCTGTGCACGATGCACACCTGCAGGGGCGCCCCGGCCCCTTGCGCCCAGGCGCCGCCCGGCGCCGCGGCCAGAAAGGCCCACGCCACGGCGCACAGCAGGAACATACGGGGGACAGCCCGCCCCGGCCCGAAGCCCGAAAACCGGGCGGCCTGACTGCGTGGCGGCCTTTCAGCCCACATCCAGGCTCCCTCTGAAACTCTCCCAATCGGTGACGCCCATGCTGGCGGCCACCTGGGGCAACTCCTCCACGAGCCTGAAGGCGAAATCGGGGCGGGTGAAATTGGCGGTGCCCACCTGCACGGCGTGCGCCCCCACCAGGAGGAACTCGAGCACGTCCATGGCCGAACTGATGCCCCCCATGCCAACCACGGGGATGTTCACCGCCCGGCTGACCTGCCACACGCAGCGCAGGGCCACGGGCTTCACGGCGGGGCCGGAGAGGCCCCCCACCACGTTGGCCAGGCGGGGCTTGCGGGTGCGCACGTCCACGGCCATGCCGGTGAGCGTGTTGATGAGCGAGAGGCAGTCCGCCCCGGCGGCCTCCACGGCCTTGGCGATGGCCACGATGTCCGCCACGTTGGGCGAGAGCTTGACCATCACCGGTTTGGAGCCGCAGCGCTTCTTCACCGCCTCGGTGACCTTGGCGGCCTGGGTTGGGTCCTGCCCGAAGAGCACGCCGCCCTCCTTCACGTTGGGGCAGGAGATGTTCACCTCCACCGCGGCCACGCCCTCCTCGGCGGCCAGCACCCCGGCCAGCTCACCGAACTCGTCGGGGTCGCAGGCGTAGAGGTTGGCCAGGATGGGGGTCTCCTTCCAGGGGAGCCTGGGCAGCTTGTCGCGCAGGAAGCGCTCCACCCCGCAGTTCTGCAGCCCGATGGCGTTGAGCATGCCGGAAGGCGTCTCGGCGATGCGCGGCATGGGGTTGCCTTCGC
>JBKICO010000293.1:0-4047 GCA_046567065.1 Acidobacteriota bacterium | reverse complement strand
GGGGAAGGGCTCGTCCTCGGGGGGGCCGAAGCACCACTTGCGGAGCTTCGCCTGATTCTATAACCCTGCACGCATGGGAATGAACAATGCGGGGGGCACCCCCGGGGGTGCGGGCAAATTCTTTCTGGGGCTGGCGATGTTCATCGCCGGTGGCTATCTCTTCCTGAAATCCATCAGGGTCTATCACATCTTCAGCTTCGGCTATCCCCTCATGTCCTTCGGCGGCATGCGCCTGACCTCGGGCATGATCCTGATCCCGCTGGCCATCGGCGTGGGCATGATCTTCCACAACGCCCGCAACCCGCTGGGCTGGCTGTTGGGGGCCGGGAGCCTGGTGGCGGTCTGCGCGGGGGTGATCGCCTCCATCGAATTCTCGCTGGCGGGCATGTCCCTGTTCGACCTGCTGGTCATCCTGGTGCTGATGGTGGGCGGGTTGGGGCTGTTCCTGGGCTCGCTGCGCAGTTCCTGAGAAGCTGCCGGCCAGCCGGCCGGTCAATTCCCCTGCTTCTGGTCCTCGCCGTAGATGGCGGCCATTTTCTGCTGCGTTCCCAGCAGTAGGGCTTCGCTGTTCCCGGGGTTGCGCAGGAAAGCCCCGAAAAGGCCCAGGCCGATGTCGGCCACGGCGGGCGGGACGGCGAGGTCATAGGGAAAGACCCACATGGGCGCGGAGCGGATCATCTTGAGGATGGCCAGGCGCTCGGGGCCCAGGTCCGCGGTGGATGCGAACAGATTCGGGGCGAAGGCTCCCGACCCCCGGCACATGGCCTCCTGCGGCAGCACGGAGGCGAAAAAGCCCATGGCCTGCATGCCGCCGTCCGCTTCCCCTTTGGGGGTCAGGACAAGAACGTCGATAGGGCCGCTGCACACCTGGGGCACGTCAGGATTCATGGCCGGGAAGGGGAAGAAGCCGTAATCCTTGCCCATGCGCCAGGAGTGCTCGGTGCCGTAATAGCCTATGATCCAGGTGCCCATGAGCGTCATGGCCGCGTGGCCCTTGCGTACGGCGTCGGCGGCGCCTGCCCAGTCCCACGTGGCGTGATCCGGGTGGAAATATCCGCTCCGCAGCAGGCGTCCCCATTCGGCGAAGGCGGCCTTGACCTCCGCGTCCGTGTAGGACTGCCTGCCCTCCACCAGGCCCTGCCTGTACTCGGGGCCGGCGGTGCGCAGAAGGATCTGGTCGAACCAAAACTGGGCGGGCCAGAGCTCCCTCGCGCCAAGGGCGATGGGGCTGACCCCCGCCTTGCTGATGCGCTCGCACGCGGCGAGGAACTGCTCCCACGTGGTGGGGGGGGCGATGCCGAGCTTCGAGAACACCGCCTTGTTGTAGAAGAAGCCGACCACGTGCTGCGTGACGGGCACGGCGTAGAATTTTCCGTCGTATTTGCAGGCCTGGGCCACGCTCGGCGCGAAAAGCCGATCAAGGGCGTGGCCTTTCCAGAGTTCATCGAGGGGGGCGGCGTGGCCCGTGTCCACCATGGCTTGCAACCTGGCTCCCGCCCAATAGGAGTAGATGTCGGGCGGGGTGCCCCAGGCCAGCATGGACTTGATGCCGGGCTTGAAAGATTCATGTTCCATGCCCTGCGCGACTATGGAGGTGCCGGGCTTTGTTGCGTTGTAGCTCTCGACCATTTGAGCGACACCCCCGGCGAGGGAACCCGTCCAGTAATGCAGCAGGGTGATCTCGGCGCTGCTGGCGTGTGGCGCGGCCAAGTGCGCCAGCAGCAGGGCGAGTGCGGAATGGCGGATGATGCGCATTGCACCTGCGGCGTACCGGGCCATGGCCGGGAGCGTTCTCTCGCGGGCACCTGGGGAGCACGGTCCGCAAATAGCCAGTGTCGTGGAGTTGTGTTGCATTCTTTGGCTCTCTATATCATGGATGCAATGCAGTTACAACATCCTGAACGGCGTTGGTGTTAGAATCCCTCCGGCGCAGCCTGGAATCCGGATATTCCCGATGTCCGCCTCCCCCTCGTTGCATACGGCCCCGCTTTGGGGTAGCCTTCCTTCGGTTGAGTCGTTCAGGCCCTTACGAGGATGTTCTTCTTCATTGGCTTCGGTGGTCACATGCGAAAAAGGACTGTAGCATCCGCGATCTCTCTCGCGCTCATTTCCGTGACCACGCTCGTGCTGGCTGTGTTCGGGGCCTTTGATTTCTACAGCCAGTACTCCAAAACCAAAGCGGATCTGCAATCCGGCCTTCAGGTCAGCACCGAACAACTTGCATTGAGCCTCGCGCTGCCCATCTGGAACTTCCAATACGAGCAGGCCGAAAAAGTGGTCGAGAGCCTCATGCTGCAGCAGCGCGTGGCCGGAGTGCTCGTGACCGACATGCTCACGGGCCGTGTGCTCACACAGCGCTTCCGCGACATGGAGTGGCAGCCCTCGGCGGATGCTCCGCCGCCGTCCGGGGAAGGCCTGCTGCACAAACAGGCTGAAGTGACCTTCAACGACAGGCACATCGCCACCGTCGACGTCTGGATGACGGAGAAATTCCTGCGCCAGGAGATGGAGTCCCGCCTGTTTGCCGTTGCACTGCAAACACTGGTGGTCAACCTCTGCATCGTCAGCCTGCTGTGGGGCATCCTCAACCGCAGGGTGGTGCGCCCCCTCAAAGAGGTGGAACTCTACGCCGTGCAGGTGAGCTGCGGGCAGTCCGACGGGGTCAGTCTGCCCAGCTCCCCGGAGCTGGCCGAGCTTGACCGGCTCCAGAGCGCCATCAACGAGATGGTGGCCGAACTCCAGGGCAGGCTCCTTGAACTGCGCCATACCCGCGACCGCATCCAGAGCATCATGGACTCCATGCCCTCGATGGTCATCGGCATCGACGGCCAGGAGCGCATCACCCACTGGAACAGGACAACCGAACTCCAGACCGGCCTGGACGCCGCGCAGTTGCTCGGGCGGCCCCTGGCCGAGGCATTGCCGCAGCTGGCCATCCACGCGGCCGACATACGTCAGGCCATCGAGCGCATGGAGCCGGTCTCCCGCACGGGGCTGCATTTCGGGTTGCAGGGCGCGGACCGCATCTGCGACCTGCTGGTCTATCCCGTGCGCAGCCAAGGGGTCCATTGGGCGGTGTTGCGCCTGGACGACGTCACCGAAAAGAACCGCATAGAGCAGCTCATCATCCAGACGGAGAAGATGATGTCGCTTGGCGGGCTGGCCGCGGGCATGGCCCACGAGATCAACAACCCCCTGGCGGGCATCCTCCAGAGCGTGCAGAACATCCAGCGCAGGCTCGACCCCTCGCGCAAGGGCAACATCCAGGCCGCGCAGGAACACGGGATGGACATGGAGCGACTCGCCGTTTTCCTGGAGTCCAGGCAGATCCCCTCTTTCCTGCAGGGCATCCGCGATTCCGGGGAGAGGGCGGCGCGCATCGTCCAGAACATGCTCACCTTCACGCGCAACACCTGCCAGGACCGCGGCAGCGTGAACCTGGGCGAGCTGGCCGACAGGGTCATCACCATCGCCGCCACGGACTACGATCTCAAGAAAAAGTACGACTTCAGGCATGTGAAGATCGTGCGCGACTTCGAGCCGGACATGCCCCCGGTGCCTTGCTCGGCCATGGAGATCGAGCAGGTGTTGCTGAACCTGCTGCGCAACGCCGCCCACGCTCTGGCGCTGCGGGCTGAAAACCCGGAGCCGCCCCGGATATCCCTACGGATCGCCCGCGAGGGCGACTTCGCCTTGATGAGCGTGGAGGACAATGGCCCCGGCATGGAGAAGGAGGTGAGCCGCAGGGTGTTCGAGCCCTTCTTCACCACCAAGAGCCCCGGGGAGGGCACCGGCCTTGGGCTTTCGGTCTCCTATTTCATTATCACCAGGAACCATCGCGGCTCGATAGACCTCCAGTCCGAGCCGGGCAAGGGGAGCCGTTTCACCGTCCGGCTGCCCCTGAATGAAGCCTGCTCCCCGTCACCTCCGCTTGAGGAGCGGATGGAGGCCTGAGCGGCCAGCCACCGGAAGTTCAGCCATGCCGCAACACTTCGCCCAAGTTCGTATTCAGGGTGTTTCCCGCCGGGTTCTACGTCCTCTCGTCCC
>JBKICO010000292.1:0-3810 GCA_046567065.1 Acidobacteriota bacterium | reverse complement strand
CTTGACGCAGAGGTGGTGCTCGTCGGTGAAGCGGATCACGCCCGCGTTGTCCTTGAAGACCGAGAGGCAGATGTCGTCCGCGCCCATGGACTTGCGGATGGCCGCCGTGGAGCCCTGGATGTAGGTCTTGTAGAGGCTCTGGATGCTCTGGCGCGTGCCGGTCTCGGCGTTCACGTAGTCGATGTCGGCGGAGAAGATCTTGTGCTTGCAGTGCTCGGACCAGGTCTGGGCCAGCACCTCAAGCTCGGCGTCGGTGGGCTGGGCCGGGAGACCGGCGGCTTTGCGGCGCTCGGCCGTGCCGGGGGCGGCGTAGTGCTCGCGGATGGCCAGCATCTCCTCCAGGGAGAGGGCCAGCACGTTGTCGCGGCTGAAGGCCATGAGCTCCTCGTCGCTCATGGAGGCCAGGTCCACGGTGAGCACCTCGTCGCTGGCGCGGCCCGTCACCTGGGCGGCGCGGGGCTCGAAGCCGGGCTTCTCGGCCCACTGCGCGGCGGATTTGACCTCGTAGCGCTGGATCAGCTCGTTGCAGAGGTGGTCCTTGGCGATGTGCTCCACCTGGGCGGGGTCCAGCTTGCCGGAGAGGGCGTACTGGCTGGAGGTGTACACGGCCAGGGAGCGCGCGCGGGCCTTGTCCAGCCCGAGCACCAGGGCCAGGGTCTCCTTGGCGGTGCGGCCCTCGTTGTCGGTGACGCCGGGGCGAAGGCCCACTTCGATGATCCAGTCGAAATCGTGGGCCAGCGGCTTGATCGAGGCCACGTGGGACACGGGGTCGTGCAGGGCGGCGGCCTCGATGACACGGTCGATCTCCTGCCTGTCCAGCCCGGCCACGGTGTAGGTTTTCACCACGGCGGCGCCTTCGACCTCCACGCCCAGCTCATGCGTGATCCTCATCGCGGCGCGGCGCCCGGGAACGTCGAGAACGTGCGGCTTGGGAGCTACTTCCACCCGAAAGAGCATGCGGATTTCCTCGTCAGTAAGTGTAGGGAGTTGCACGCCGGACAGGCCCGAGGCCGGCCGGCGGTTCGTTTCGCCAATGTTCAGGCCCAGAGGATGCGGTGCCCCCCCTGGTTCTTGGCCTGGTAAGAAGCCTGGTCCGCCCTGCGCAGCAGGGAGGAGGGCAGCTCGTCGTCCTGGAGCATGGCCATGCCGACCGAAAGGCCCAGCACGCCCTTGAACTCCTCCTTGACCGCAGCGAGCACGCGCCCGGCCAGATGTTCGAGTTGGGCGGGCTCGATCTCGGTGACCACCACGGCGAACTCGTCCCCGCCGTAGCGGCAGGGGTAGTCCATGCCTTTGCGCAGGCGGGCCTTGAGGATGCGCGACACGTTACGCAGAACCTCGTCCCCGGCCTGGTGGCCCAGATTGTCGTTGACTGTCTTGAAGTTGTCCAGGTCGAAGAAGATCAGGCCCAGGGAGCGCCCGGTGCGGCGCGAGCGGTTGACCTCGCGCTCCAGCACCACATGGAACTGGTAGTGGTTCAGAAGCCCGGTGAGGCCGTCGAACAGGGCCATGCGTTTGAGCTTCTCCTCCAGGCGGCGCACGGCGGTGATGTCGCGCCCCACCACGAGCCACTGGCGCATGCCGCCGGTGGCGCTGGGCAGGGGGGAGAAAACAAGCTCCAGCGTGCGCCCCGCGGCCCCCAGGGAGGGAAGTACGGTCTCCACCGGGGCGGGGGCTCCGGCGAGCATCTGCGGCCCCCAGTCGCCCTGGAAGGAGTGGGTCGGGGTGGCGCAGTCGAAGAGGTTGCGCCCGAGCAGGTCGGTGGCCCGGGGGGAGGCGAAGGTGATGCGCCCGCTGACGTCGATGGTGAACACCGTGTCGCGCATGGAGCCCACGAGCTTTTCAAGGAACTCGCCCTGTTTGAGGGCCTTGAATTCCCAGCCGGAAACCAGGGAGACGTCCTCCAGGAAGAGCAGGATCTCCTCGCGCCCCTGCCAGGTGCGCTTTTCCGCCGCCAGGTACACGCAGGCGTCGTTGGCATGGTGCTCGCCCTGCCAGAGGCAGAAGATCTTGTGCAGCGAGCGGGTCGAGGCGTCCCGGAGGAAGTTGTCCCACTGGCAATCGCGCGAGAAGCCCCTGCCTTCGCCGAGCGAGGTCCAGAGGTCCGCCCCGCGCTCCACTCCCGGCGAGGCCAGGAAGTCGCGCAGGCGGTTGTTGATCTCCAGGATGGCCCCCTTGGGGGAGAGCCGGGCCACACCAACTGGGAGCTGGTCCAGCGTGTGGGCCTTGAGTTCCAGCACGGTCTGGCGCAGGGCGTACTGCTCGTAGTTCTGGCTGGCGAAGGAGATGTAGAGCCCCACCTCCTTGAGCACGTCGCCGCGCAGGCCTCTCTTGGAGAGGCGCAGTTCGCCCAGGTGGACGTCACGCGCGACGATGGGGAAGTGCGCGCCGTGGCTCAGGGACCAGTTCAGCTCCTCGAACTTTTCGCCGTGCTGCACGCAGGCCACCCCATCGGATTTGACGGCCCTGAACAGGTCCCAGTCGCGGTACTCCGGCACGCCAAGGGCCAGCTCCCACTCGTCCACGCCCCATTCCCACTTGAGGTGTCTGCCGATGATCCGGGCGGCGTAGTAGCGTTCGTCCGGGGGGGCCTCGTCTATGCCCAGGGTGGAGAGCACGGTCTGGAAACGCTGGATGCAGCGGGAGTGGATCTCGTCCAGCTCTTCCTGGCTCAGGCCCAGGCGGCGCAGCAGGAAGCTTCTGAAATGAACCACTTCGGCGGCGGGGTGGTGCGCGCCGATCTCCAACTCGGCCCAGCGGGTGGCCAGGATGATGCACTGGGTGGGGACGGAGCGGGCGTCGATGCCTTCCAGGTCGTGGTGGTGCTCGATGCAGTCCGGGTCGTGCAGGGGGATGTTCCACTCCTGCAGCAGTTGCGTGGTGAGCTGGCAGTGGTCGGCCACCCAGCGCTGGCGCTCGATCTCCAGTTGGCCTTGGGCCAGGGCGGTCAGGGGCGGGCCTCCCTCCTGCCTGGCGAAGTGCTCCGGCTCGTGGCAGGCCATGAGCAGCAGGGAGATGTCCTTGAGCAGGGCGGACAGGTAGACCTGGTCCGCCGTGTCGGGGCAAAGGCGCTCGGCCAGCAGCTCCGCCGCTATGGCCGCCCAGATGATGATGCGCCAGTTGGCGTAGAAATCGATGCCGCGCTCCGTCAGGGCCACGCTCAGGTGCTTCTGGTAGGTGACGGAGAGGGCGATTTTGAGGATCTCGCGCGTGCCCAGGATGGTGGCCGCGCGCTGCAGGTCGGTCACCTTCTGGGCGGAGCCGTAATATGGGGAGTTGGCCAGGGTGAGCACCGTGGCCGTGAGCACCGGGTCCAGGGCCATGATCTTGGCCAGGACGTCGAAATCCGGGGTCGGCTTCACCGCCTCTTCCAATAGCTGCAGCATCACCGGGGGGAAGGTGAGCCGCATGCATTCCCGAAGAGTGGCGATGGTGCTGCTGGTCATTGGGCGGTCTTACTTGTCGCGCTTGGCCATGCCCTCCAAGGCGGCATACAGCAGCGAGGTCTCGGGGGTGGTGGGGAAGGCCGCCAGGCAACGCCCGGCGTCCTTGATGTAGGAGGCGGCCATGTCGCGCGTGCGTTCCACAAAGCCTCCGGCGTTGATCGCTACGAGGGTGGATTCCAGCTCACTCTCCTGCAATGTGTTCTCTTTGAAAGCTTTTGTAAAGCGCTCGCGCCCGGCGGCGTCCAGGGATTCGAGATAGAAAATCAGCGGCAGGGTCAGTTTGCCTTCGCGGATGTCCGCGCCCTTGGGCTTGCCGGAGACCTCCTTGGGGGAGGAGTAGTCCAGCGCGTCGTCAACCAACTGG
>JBKICO010000291.1:0-2620 GCA_046567065.1 Acidobacteriota bacterium | reverse complement strand
CAGCCCGCCGATCAGCCCATGGACTCCCGCAGTTCGTGCAAAACCTTGTCGAATTCGTCCACCCGGATCAGGCCCAGCCTGGGAAATTCAAGATCCATGATGACGAACACGGTGACCGCCATGAGCGCGGCGAAGCCCAGGATGTGTATCCAGCTCCTGGATTTGGCCAGTGAGTGGTCGTACCCCACCATCACCATGCTGCCCAGGACGAGCCCGAACATGAGGGCGAAGATGACCCAGGGCGGATGGAACAGCGTCGCCATGGTCCTGGTGGTGGTGATGTCTATCATGCTGTTGAGCGCGGGGAGCACCAGAATTCCGGCGCGTTGCCCCTCCTCGGTCTGGCAGGCGGCCACCGCGGCCTTCCAGATTTCGTTCTGCAGCAAGGCCGTGCGGGCCAGCTCCGCGCGCGCGGCGTCAATGTCGGGCAAAGCGGCGTAGGTCGCCAGCCTGGAGTCGAGGTACTTGCGGAACAGCTCCTTCACCGCGGGCTGGGCGCTCTGCGGCAGCACGTCCAGGCGCAGCCAGGCCGTGCCGATGGCGTTGGCCTCCCCCACGATCAGATGGCGGCGTTGATCGAACCTGGATGTAGCCCCGCCGAAGGAGAAGGCGATGAGCAGCCCCACCAGGCCGAACACGGCTGCCTCCAGCGTCGCGGCGGCCTTGCTCTTGGCCTCGTCCGGCCTGTCCGTGGCCCCCCTCCTGCCCAGCCATCTCCCCAGTTCCAGGCAGCCCAGGATCGCCAGGCAGAATCCCACGGCGAGCAGCGCCATCATAGTGGTAAAACTCATGGAGTTCCCTCCCTTTTCGTTCGGCACAGGTCCGGCGACAGGCGATCGCCCCGTCACGACACGATGGGAAAGGCTATTTGATACGCCAAAGGCCACGCCTGGTCGAGCAAGGATTATCCTCATGGCATGCGCCGCCGGAACCGGCGGGGCGCTGGCCCGACTGATGGGCGCAGGAGGCGGCCGGCATCCGTACCCGCCCGCGATCCCGGCAGCACGGGCGCGCCCGCCCGAAACGCGAACCGGGCCTGGGCATCCCCCCGTTCCAGCGCCCGGCCGAGGGTTCAAGACCTCTCGGCGGTGCGCGGCGGGGAAACAGCCCAGGCCCGGCTTCTGAATACAACTCTGGCAGCTTCGCTGCTGCGGGCTAGGCTCCCGCTGCCTTGAAGGCCTCGTCCAGCATGGCCTTGGCCTCGTCCTGTATCCGGTGCAGGTGATCGAGGCTGATGAAGCTCTCGGCGTAGATTTTGTAAACCGCCTCAGTGCCCGAAGGCCTGGCCGCGAACCAGCCGTTCTCCGCCACGACCTTCAGCCCGCCGATGGAGGCCCCGTTGGAGGGGGCCTTGGTCAGCTTGGCGCTGATGGCCTCGCCGCCCAGGCTGGTCTGCAGGATGGACTCCGGGGTCAGCCGGGCGAAGGCCTGCTTCTGGGCGTCCGTGATGGGCGCGTCCACGCGCTCGTACACGGGCGAGCCGAAGCGCGCGGAGAGCTCGCCGTAGAGTTGGGCCGGGTCCTTGCCGGTGACGGCGGTGATTTCTGCGGCCAGCAGGTCCATGATGAAGCCGTCCTTGTCGGTGGTCCAGACCGTGCCGTCCTTGCGCAGGAAGGAGGCCCCGGCGCTCTCCTCGCCCCCGAAGCCCAACTCGCCCGAAACCAGACCGTCCACGAACCACTTGAAGCCCACCGGCACCTCGCGCATGGCCCGGGGTAGCGCGGCGGCCACGCGGTCGATCATGGCGCTGGAGACCAGGGTCTTGCCGATGGCCGCGTCCGCCCTCCAGCCGGGCCTGTGCTGGAACAGGTACCAGATGGCGGCGGAGAGGTAGTGGTTGGGGTTCATGAGCCCCGCCGAGGGGGTGACGATGCCGTGGCGGTCGTAGTCCGGGTCGTTGCCGAAGGCCACGTCGTAGCTGCCCTTGAGTTCGATGAGCCTGGCCATGGCATAGGGCGAGGAGCAGTCCATGCGGATCTTGCCGTCGCGGTCCACGCTCATGAAGCCGAAGGTGGGGTCCACGGTGTCGTCCACCACTTCCAGGTCCAGCCCGTAGTGCTCGGCCATGGGCCGCCAGAAGGCGATGCCCGAGCCGCCCAGCGGGTCCACGCCGATGCGCAGGCCGCTGGCCTTGATGGCCGCCATGTCCACCACGTTCTCCAAGTCCGCCACGTAGGGGGTGACGAAATCGTGCGCGACCACGTTGGGGGCCTTGAGCGCGCGGGAGAAGCCCATGCGCTTCACGCCGGAAAGCTTGTTGGCCAGGTAGGCGTTGGCCATGGCCTGCACCCTGCGGGTGATGTCGGTATCCGCCGGGCCGCCCGCCGGGGGGTTGTACTTGAAGCCGCCGTCCTGCGGGGGGTTGTGCGAGGGCGTGATGACGATGCCGTCCGCCAGCCCGGAGGAGCGCCCCCTGTTCCAGGTCAGGATGGCGTGGGAGATCACCGGCGTGGGGGTGTAGCCTTCCCAGCACATGCGCACCTCCACCCCGTTGGCCGCCAGCACCTCAAGGGCGCTGGTCATGGCCGGGGCCGAGAGGGCGTGGGTGTCCATGCCGATGTAGAGCGGGCCGTCGATGCCCTTGGCCGCGCGGTAGTCGCAGATGGCCTGGGTGGTGGCC
>JBKICO010000290.1:0-3116 GCA_046567065.1 Acidobacteriota bacterium | reverse complement strand
CGGTCATGGTCTGCTCCTATGAGGCGGCCTGGGTTTGTACGTCAGCATCGCTCGGGCGGCGGCTCCAGACGTAGGCCCGCTTGATGTGTCCGTTGAGGAAGGCTGTTCCGCTGGCCAGGGAGCCGATGTTCAGGATGGTGGAAGACAGGTTGAACGCCGTGGCGTCGCTCACGATGGTCCCTCCGTTGAGGCTCGCCGAGCGCCCGGTTGGCCCCCAGGAGAGCATGACCTTGTAGGTCGTGTTGAGCACTGGAGAAGCGACGAGCACTTGGTTGCCCCCCACGGCAGCCCCACCAGACTTTGCTGGGCAGAAAAGACCTGCAGTTACGCTGCGATTGATGGCAATACGGTTGCTGGTTGTACCGTCGTCAATTCCGATTACGGCCTGCCCGATGCTGGTGGAGGTCTGGAATCCTGTGAAGTCGAACTCAACGAAGAAAGCGCCCTCGGTGGAAACGAGGGTGGGGTTTCCGGCATCGTTGAGCAGCGAGGCAAGCGTGGCGGTCCACAGGTCTGCGGCCCTGGTCTGCGACGCGCCCTCTCCCCGAATGACCGACGTTGCGAAAGGACCGGCCTCAAACTGGAGGTCGCTCACGCTGCCGCTCGGGGTCATTGTCAGCGTCCCAGCCGCAGGCGTGAAGGTGTAGGTCGTACGGGTCGGGAAAGCACCTACCCCGGCCACCGTGGCCGTGTGCGCCCCGGAGAGCGCCACGCTGCCAGTGCCGTAGAACGAGATGGTGTAGGCCTGGGCCGTGACCGTGACGTTTTCCGCAGCTGTTGGCGCGGCGGCGATGGTGTTCAGGCGGGTCCTGGACTCCTCGATGAGGTAGCCGAGCAGCTTGCCCGTCACGGGATCGTAATCGCGGCGCAGGACTCCCGCTGGCATGACCTCGATCGACCCACGCGAGTTGATGCGGGTCGCGGCGCTGGCCCGGGTGAAGGTACCGAGCGGCGGGAGCGCTCCACCCTTGGCGTTGGCACGCACCATGGGTCGAAACGTGATGTCCCCGGAGTTCACCGCCTGCTCTCCCCAGGGAAGCCACGCCGATCCGCCCCAATACTTGAACCCACCCGAGCTAGCCACGAAGGTGGCCCAGCCCACGTCAGGCTCCAGCACGGTCCACCCCGCTCCAGACCAAAAGACGAGTTTGTGATCCCACCCGGTCCAGGCCCCGGTGCCGCCGACGGCCACGATGTAGGAGTCACCAACGGCAGGCGACCCGGGGGGAGTTGCCAGTGTGTCGGTGATGACCCCGCCACCGGACAGGATGCGCAGTTTGCGGAAAGCCTCGTTGGCGGTCAGGTACTTCGCCGCCTGGCTCTCGGTGATTTCGGTGATGTCCTTAAAGGCCATGGGATCCTCCTACTCGATTCCGGTGATGATGGCCGTTCCGGGGAATCCAGGCCCGGTGGTCTGTGAAATCTGCTGGACCGTGGCCATGAAGCCGCTGCCCAGGCCGCCCAGGTCGCTCGTGATGTCCGCAGCCGCGTAGGCGTAGGCCGGGGCGGTCAGGCCTTCCACAGTGCGCACCACGTCCCCACCCAAGGTGGCGATGGTCAGCGTGTACTTCTCCAGCGGTTCGCTTTGCACGCTCTCCACCAGATCGCGCCACTCGCCATCGTAGCGGGCGCGGGGCGTCCAGCCGATGAGCACGTCTCCGTTGTCCTGCAGCCTGCCGTGGATGTTGCACGGCGCGTAGGGCTCCAGGCTGGCGCACTGGAAGGTGAAGCTGAAGGGCAGCACCCCGGAGAGCGTTTCGTCATGCGAGACGGCCTTGCAGAGCAGCGTGTGCCCGATGTCGGAGGCGTCCATGCTGAAACGGCCCAGTCGGTGCGGGTCCAGCAACACGAAGCTGTCGCCCGCGAGGTGGCCGGGAATGGCCCACTCGGTGCCGCGCCGCCCCCGGATCAGACGGGAGAGCGTGTAGGAGCCGTCCGCGTTAAGGGTGGCATGCTGCCAGGAGACGACCTCCCCGTTCAGCCAGGCGCTGTTCGCCCCGGCCAGGGCCTGCTCCTCGGTGCAGGAGGCCAGCACGTCCGAGGCGTCGCGCAGGCGCACGGTCAGGGTGTTCCATTCGTCCCAGATGGTGGACGGAGCCTCGGGCAGCGCGTCCAGGGCCACGCCCATCACGGAGCGCGTGTCCGTCCAGAACAGCAGATCCCAGGTGGCCCCGGAATCACGGGAGACGTACAGGGCGCAGCCGTCCCAGCCCGAGAACAGACCGCAGGCCGCAAAATAGACACCCAAGTTGTTGTCCTGGTCGCGCAGGGCCGGGGTGTCCAGGATCAGGCAGACGGTGGGGCCGCTGTACTCGATCACGTCCGGGTCGAGGCCCGGATCGTCCCCGCCTGTGGCCACGGGCTGATAGACAGAAGGCTGTTCGCGCACGGCCTGCATCTGGATGATGCCGGGATTGCCGTAGTCGCAGTGGGTCAGGCGGATGGTGTGTTTTTCCCCGCCAGGCCCGATGACCACGCCCACGTCGCAGGGCTCCTGCCGGGCGTACTTGCGGGAAACCGAGAATTGGAATGGTTTCTCGCGCCCCACCCATTCGTTATACAGCATGACCTCGGCAGCCTGGGCGGCTGTCTGCCGCGAAAGGACCATCGGCAACTCGACATTCAAAGGTTGGCGAGTGCTGGCGACTTCGCGCGATGCTGGCTGCATGTCCTGGTCATAATTGATCTCGGCCAGCATGTAGTGCACGTTGAGAACGCCGGGCAGTTCTTCCTCGCCGGTAAGCTCGATGCTCAGCGGCTCGGGCCTGGAGTCTCCTCCGGTGTCCTCGTGGGCGGCCAGGTCCTCGTAGGGGATCTCGAAGATGGGGGCGTGCCCGCGCTTCACGAACTTCAGCTTGCTGTCGCTCTCGCAGGCGTCGAAGAAGAAGCCCTTCATCAGCGGCTCGATGGCCTGGCGCGCGGCCATGGGCCGGGCTACGATGTAGCCTGGCACGCTGTCCGTTACGTCTGTCAGGTCCATTTCTGCGGCGTCCACGCCCGCCTTGTCCGCCAGTTCCTGCACGATGGAGGCCACGGGGTAGCCCTGGCCCTCCATGCGGTCCAGGAGCATGCGCGTCACGCCCTTTCCCCGGTCCGCCACCAGTAGGGCATGCTGC
>JBKICO010000289.1:6025-6324 GCA_046567065.1 Acidobacteriota bacterium | reverse complement strand
ACTTTCGAAGGCGTAGAGGGTTCTGGCAAGTCCACCCAGATCGGGATCACCCGGCAATGGCTGGAGTCGCTTGGACGCGAGATATTGGTGACGCGCCAGCCAGGCGGCTGCCCCCTGGGCCTGGAGCTGCGCCGCATCCTGCTGGACGCCCGCAACACCCACCTGGACAGCACGGCGGAGCTGTTCATGTACCTGGCCGACCGCGCCCAGCACGTGGCCGAGGTGATCCGCCCCGCCCTGGAAGCCGGGCGCGACGTGCTCTGCGACCGCTACCACGACTCCACCGTGGCCTACCAGGG
>JBKICO010000289.1:0-6015 GCA_046567065.1 Acidobacteriota bacterium | reverse complement strand
TGGACGTGGAGCGCCTCGTGGCGCTGGGGCGGCTGGCCACGGGCGGGCTGTCCCCGCACGCCACCATCCTGCTGGACCTGCCGCCCGAGGCCGGGCTGACCCGGGCCAGGGGGCGCAACCAGGCCGCCGGAGCGAGCCAGAGCGAAGGCCGCTTCGAGGCCCTGGAGCTGGACTTCCACCAGCGGGTGCGCGAGGGTTTTCTGGAGCTGGCCCGGCGCGAGCCCGGACGCTTCGCCGTGGTGGACGCCGCCGGGAGCCCGGAAGCCGTGTTCACCAGGGTCCGCACAGCGCTCGAATCGCATCTGCCTTGAAGAATTAAAAAACTCTTCCCTCGCACAGGCCTTTCAGGCTAGGTACTGGCTACCATCCATACCCGGAGGAATCCATTATGCGCAAAATCCTGCTTCTGTTCGCCATACTTCTGCTCGGCGCCCAGGCCGCCATGGCCCAGACCCCCTTCGACATCAGCAAGAAGAGCCAACTTGCCGAGATCGTGTCCAAGGGCAAACTCGTGGTGGGCATGGAACTCAAGTTCTGGCCCTTCGAATACACCGACGAAAAGGGCCAGCCCGTGGGCCTCGACGTGGACGTGGCCCGCCAGATCGCCAAGGATATGGGCGTGGAGCTCGAAATCAAGGACATGGAGTGGACCGGGCTCATCCCGGCGCTGCAGTCCGGCAAGATCGACCTGATCATCTCCGGCATCACCGGGACGCTGGAGCGCGCCAAGTCCATCACCTTCACGGACGCCTACTTCACCACCGGCCTGTGCGCCCTGCTCTCCAGCAAGCGCGCGGGCGACCTGACCAAGGCCGACCAGCTCAACGCCACCGGCCGCGTCATCGCCGTGAAGACCGGCACCACGGCCGACACCGTGGCCACCGCCCGCTTCCCCAAGGCCCAGATCAACCGCTACAAGGATGAAACCGCCTGCGTGCAGGAGGTGGTCAACGGCCGCGCCGACGCCTTCTTCTACGACCAGATCTCCGTGGCCAAGCACGCCCGCCAGAACCCGGAGAGCACCAAGGCCCTGCTCACGCCCTTCACCTACGAGCCCTACTGCATCGCCATGCGCAAGGGCGATTTCGACCTCTGGAACTGGCTGCAGATGTTCATCAGCGTGAACAAGGCCAACGGCCGCATGGAAGAAATCCGCAAGGCCCACCTGGGCGAGCTGTTCTAACAACGCCTCACGAGCCCCCGGCCTGCCGCCAGCCCGGCCGGCCCGGGGCCATCCGCGCCATGACCACCGACCCCGCAGCAATCCGCCCCCTGTATGTCCGCCTGATAATCGTCGCCGTATTCACGGCGGCGCTGGCCGGGCTGCTGAGCACCATCGACTACACCTGGAACTGGGGCGTGGTCTGGCAGTACCGCTCCGTGTACTGGCAGGGCTTCGTGAACACGGTGGCCGTTTCCTGCGGGGCCATCGCGCTAGGGCTGGCAATCGGACTTCTGGGCGGGCTGGCCCGCGTGTCGGAGAACATCTGGCTGCGCGAGTTGGCCACCATCTACGTCTGGGCCTTCCGGGGCACGCCGTTGCTCACCCAGATATACATCTTCTATTTCTGCCTGGCCGTGGTCATCCACGTGGACAGCCCCTTCCTGACCGGCATGGCCACCCTGGCCTTCTTCGCCGGCGCCTACATCACGGAGATGGTGCGCGCGGGCATCGAGTCCATCGGCCAGGGCCAGTGGGAGGCGGCGCGCTCCTCGGGCCTGAACCACGCCCAGACCCTGCGGCACGTGATCTTCCCCCAGGCCATGCGCCGCATCATCGCCCCGGTGACGGGCCAGTTCGTCTCGCTCATCAAGGATTCGTCCCTGCTCTCGGTCATCGCCGTGCGCGAGCTGACCAAGGGCGCGGAGATGGTCAACGCAGCCACCTACAAGACCTTCGAGGCCTACCTGCCCCTGGCCCTGTTCTACCTGCTGCTGACCTATCCCCTGAGCATCTTGACCTACCACCTGGAAAGGCGGATAACCTACCAGTCCGCTCCAAGAAAAGCATCGGCGGACAAACAGAAAGGAGCGGCCACATGAGCAAGGACGTAAAGGTTTTCGCCTTATCCACATGCATCCACTGCAAGCACTGCAAGGAGTTCCTCGACGAGCGCGGCCAGGAGTACGAGTGCGTCTACGTGGACAAGCTCACCGGCGACGAGCGCAAGCAGATCGTCGACGAAATAAAGAAGGTCAATCCCAGCCTTTCCTTCCCCACAGTCATCGTGAACGGTAAGGTCATCGTCGGCTTCGACAAGGACGAGATCACCCAGGCCCTGGAGGAATAAGTGGACGCGCAACAGCTCTTCAACATGCTCGGGCCCATCCAGGCCAAGAAAGGCTACCAGTTCAACCCGGACACCGCCATGACCATGGACCTGATGGAAATGCTCCTGGTCAACAAGGAGCGCTACGGGCACATGGCCTGCCCCTGCCGCCTGGCCAGCGGCAACTACGAGATGGACAGGGACATCATCTGCCCCTGCGTCTACAGGGAGCCCGACGTGGCCGAATACGGCTCCTGCTTCTGCGGCCTCTACGTGGACCAGCGCTGGATCGACGGCTCCATCCCCCACAAAGTGGTGCCGGAACGCCGCCCGCCCGAGAAGGTGCTGGCCGGGCTCGGCCTGGAATGACGCCAGCCGACCGGGGATGGCCCCGGGTCAGGCGGGTGGCGGCGCGGCGCACGCATCGCCATCTATACCTGGGGCGGCGGAGCAGCTTTTCCGACTGGTAAACATATTCACGCAACCGGCCCGGAATGGTTTTTATTGACTCCCATGTGAACTTTGTTACGTTTCTATCAATCGCAATCGAGCAAAACCGGAGCGGTTGGCATCCATGAAGCAGATCAGGCTGGTCATAGCCGAAGACATGGAGATAGTTCGCAAGGGTCTCAAGGCTCTGATCACTTCCAGCCCCGGTTTCGAGGTGGTCGGCGAGGCGGTCGACGGCCACGCCGCCGTGCAGCAGGCCCAGACCGCCAACCCCGACGTCATCCTCATGGACCTCTCCCTGCCGCGCATGGACGGGGTCGAAGCCATCACCGAGATCAAGCGCCGCTTCCCGCGCATGCGCATCCTGGCCCTGACGGCTCACGGCAAGGAGTCCTACCTCACGACGGCCGTGCAGGCCGGGGTGGACGGCTACATGCTCAAGAACAGCCCCAGCGAGGAGCTGTTCGCGGCCATCAAGGCCGTCTCCCAGGGGCAGACCTATTTCTCGCGGGAGGTTTCCTCCATGCTGGCCCAGGTCTACCGCATGGGCAACAAGAACAACGCCCCTCTGGAGCGCCTCTCCAAGCGGGAGCGGCAGGTGCTCAAGCTGGCGGCCAAGGGCATGACCAACAAGGACGTGGCCGACGCCATCTTCGTCAGCGTGAAGACCGTGGAAAAGCACAAGACCAACCTGAAGAAGAAGCTCGGGCTGCGCAGCTCGCTGGAGCTGGCCGCTTTCTGCGTGGAGAACGGGCTCACCGACGACGAATAGCCCAGTTCAGCCCAGCGAAGCCAGCAATTCCTCGAACTCCTGCAACTCCGCCCCGGCGTCCTCCCCCCGAAGCAGGGCATCCTCCGCCAGCCTGGCGGCCTCGGCCAGCGCCCGCAGTTGGAAGAACTGACACGGACCCTTGAGCGCGTGCGCGGCCTTGCGCGCGGCCTCACGCTCCCCGGCGGCCACGGCTTGCCGCACCTGGGCCAGCGTCCCCCTGGCGGAGGCCACGAACTCCGGCAGCAGCGGGCGCAGCGGCTCAGGCACGGCTCCGGCGTCCACGCTCATCGCTTGGCCAGCCCGTACTTCTTGAGCTTGTATTGCAGCGTCCGCCTGCTGATGCCCAGGGCCTCGGCGGTGCGCTCCCGGTGGCCCTCGTTGGCTTCCAGCGCGCCCAGCAGGATGGCCTTCTCGGCCTCCTCGAAGCTGGCCGGGGCCTGGGCGCCGCCCAGAGGCGCGGCGGCGGCCGGCGCGATGCCGGTCGACCCGGGCTGGGCCGACGCTGGTGCGGGGTGGGCCTGCGCGGCCTCCAACAGGTGCGGGGGCAGGGTCTCGGGGGTGAGCATGTCCGAGCGGGTGAGGATCAGGGCGCGCTCCAGCACGTTCTCCAGCTCGCGCACGTTGCCCGGCCAGGCGTAGCGCCCCAGCAACTCAAGAAAGGCCGGGCTCACGCTGCGCACGCTCTTGCGGTTACGCTCGCCCAGCTTGGCCAGCAGGTGGGCCACCAGCTCGGGCAGGTCCTCCAGGCGCTCGCGCAGGGGCGGGATGGATATCTCCAGCACGGCCAGCCGGAAATAAAGATCCTCCCGGAAGGCGCCCTTGGCCACCTCGGCGCGCAGGTCGCGGTTGGTGGCCGCCAGGATGCGCACATCCGTGGGAACGGGCCGCACCGAGCCCAGAGGCTCCACCACGCGCTCCTGCAGGGCGCGCAGCAGCTTGGCCTGCACCGCCAGGGGCAGTTCGCCCACCTCATCCAGGAAAATAGTGCCCCCGTGGGCCAGTTGGAAGCGGCCGGGCTTGTCCTTGACGGCCCCGGTGAACGCTCCCTTGGCGTAGCCGAACAGCTCGCTCTCCAGCAGTTCGCCGGGCAGGGCCGCGCAGTTGACCTTGATGAGCGCGTTGTCGCGGCGCGGGCTCTGGGAGTGGATCAGCTCCGCCACCAGCTCCTTGCCGGTGCCGGATTCGCCCAGGATGAGCACCGTGGCCTCGGCCGGGCCAACCTGCCC
Organism: Acidobacteriota bacterium; assembly: GCA_046567065.1. GTDB lineage: Bacteria > Desulfobacterota > Desulfovibrionia > Desulfovibrionales > Desulfovibrionaceae > Fundidesulfovibrio. Next base: position 1,297 of record JBKICO010000289.1, on the reverse strand, counting down.
GGCCAGCTCGCGCAGGTTGCGCATGGCCCGGCTGGAGCCGATGAGGCGCGCGGCCGCGTCCTTCTCGCCCACCTTGCGGCGCAGCTCGGTGTTCTCGCCCAGCAGGCGGCCGTACTCGTGGGCGCGCGCCAGCACGGCGCGCAGCTCCTCGTTGTCGGCGGGCTTGGTGAGATAGTCGTAGGCCCCGTGCTTCATGGCCTCCACGGCGGAGCCCACCGTGCCGTAGGCCGTGAGCATCACCACGGGCAGGCCCGGCGCGCAGGAGCCGATGGCCGCCAGGGCCTCCATGCCGTCCATGCCGGGCATGCGCATGTCCAGCAGCACCACCCCGGGGCGCTCCTTGGAATCGCCGGAGCCCCCGGAACCGCAGAGCAGCTCCAGGCCCTTCTCGGCGGAGGGGGCCTCCAGCACGCGCCAGCCCGCGTCCTCCATCACGGCCCGCACCATGAGGCGGTGGCCGGGTTCGTCGTCGATCACGAGCAGGGTTTTCATATCAGGATAGGGAGAATGGGTTGCATGGAGGCCTCCGGCGGCCAAAGGGCCGAGGCCCTTTGGAATCCCATCGTATTGCCGCGGGTTCGCTGCGTCTACTCGGTACGGACAGGATCACCCGTTGTGTTGCGGCGAGTTGGAACGGAAGAACATGGTCACGCGGGTGCCCAGCCCCGGGTCCGACTCGATTTCAAGCTCACCCCCGTGGTGGCGCACGATGCTCTGCACGATGGCCAGCCCCAGCCCGGAGCCGTCGCGCCGGGTGGTGAAGAAGGGCTCCAGGGCACGGGCCCGCTCCTCCTCGCTCATGCCGTGCCCGTCGTCCTGCACGGAGACGGCCGTGCCGCCCTGGCGGGCCTGGCTGCGCACGGTCACGGTCCCGCCCTCGGCGGGCAGCGCGGCCAGCGCGTTGAGCACCAGGTTGATCAGGGCCTGCTTGAGCGCGTCGGGGTCCGCGAAGGCCTCGGGGGCCTCCAGGGCCGTGGCGAAAGCCGCGTTGCGGCGCTCCAGGTCGAAGCGCAGCAGGGATTCCAGCTCCCCGCACAGGGCGGCCAGCTCCACGGGCGCGGGCTCCAGGGGGCGGGGCTTGGCCAGGTAGAGCAGATCAGTGACCACGCGCCCCAGGCGGTCGGCCTCCTGCACCATGGTCCTGGCGTAGGACTCCTCGGGCTCGCGGCCCTTGAGCTTGAAGGCGAACAACTGGGCGAAGCCGCGCAGGGCCGAAAGCGGGTTGCGTATCTCGTGGGCCACGCCAGCGGCCAGGCGGCCCACCGTGGCCAACTGGCGGCTCTGCTCCAGATCGTTC
>JBKICO010000288.1:0-2822 GCA_046567065.1 Acidobacteriota bacterium | reverse complement strand
AGGCCGCCGACGATGTCGCGCATCCTGGCGGACTGGTCCTGCTCGGCCATGCGGGTCAGTTGCAGGCGCAGGGGGGCCAGCTTCTCCTCCACGATGGGGGGCACGGCCTTGGCCACGGCCTGCTCCACCAGCGCGGCCAGCCTGGCTTCGTCCATGGTTGCGCCCGGCGCGGCCGGGGCAGGGCCAGAAGCTGCGGGACTAGAAGCTGCGGGACCAGAGGCTGCGGGACCAGAGGCTGCGGAGCCAGCAGTCGGGGAAGATGCTGCCGCCGGGACAGAGGCGGGGGAGGCCGCCCCGGCTGTGAGCCCCAGATCCTGGGCGGTAAGAGTGTAGTCGTTCTGGTGGCCCTCACCGGCCTTGAGCACCACGCGCAGCGGCGGGGTGAAGGCGGCTGGCAAGGGGATGCGGAACGCGCCGTCCGCCCCGGTGCGGCCCTGGGCCACCACAGCGCCGCTGGCGTCCTGCACTTCGATGGGCGAATCCATGGCCTTGCCGCCCCCGCTGAAGTAGGCCTCGCCCACCAGCGCGCCGTTCTCGGCCACGGCGAACACGTTGACCTTGTGGGCCAGACCGGGCGCGGCGCAGAGCAGGCAGGCCAGCAGCGGGATGGCGGCAAGGGCGCGCACGGTTATTTCCCCGCCACGGGGTGGAAGTAGACCCAGATCACGCCGCCGAGCTCCACCTTCTTGTCCTTGCCGTCCTTCTTGAGCTTGGCGTCGTCGTCGGTGAGGGCTGCGAAGCCCCACCAGCCCGCCCAGGGCGCGGCGTAGCTGAACACGCCCGCCGCGTCGGTCTTGACCGCCTGGGTCACGTAGGCCTCGTCCGGAGCCTTGCGCGCGCCGTCGGCGTTGAAGAACTCCACCTCCACCTCGGCGTTGGCCAGGGGCTTGCCCTTGTGGAGCACCTTGCCCGTGAACACGTTGCCCGCGTAGAGCGCGAAGGGCTTGACCATGGGCACGACCTCGAGCTTCTGGCCCAGGGGCTTGTCCCAGCCTTCTTCGCCGCCCATGGCGCTGACCACGGTCTTGGTCATATGCACGATGAACTTGTCCTCGGCGGGCTCGAAGTAGGGCTGCGGGGTGACGGCGAACATGTACACGCCCGGAGCCTTCACCGCGTAGCTGGCCATCCAGGCCTGCTTGCCGTCGATGGCGACTGGTTTCAGTGACGCGCTCACGTCCTCGGGCTTGCCCTTGCCGGTGACTTCGAGCTTGGGCTTGGCCATGTCCATGCCCTGGTTCTCCATGGGGTGCCAGAAGCGGATATCCAGGCTGAAGGCCTTGGGGCCGTCCTTGGAGACGATGTTGCGGTCGGGCACGGCCATCCCGAAGTGGGCCTGCGCCGGGACGCACAGGGCGATCAGGGCAAACAGCGAGAGCAGGGCGACGCGGGACATGGTTTTCCTCCTGGTGTTATGGATCGGCAGATCGTGTAACCCAGGTAATACGAATTGGCAATGTGTGTTACGGCATCATTTACGGGCAAGCACCTGCCGCCAGTCGTCGCCGGTCATCTTGAGCAAGGCGGCCCGGGCCACCAGGTCGTACCCGGAGTGGGCGTAGGCCGGGTCACGGTAGATGGTGTCCATCTGCATGGCCACGTCATCCATGGGCAGGGGCATCAGGGCCTTCATGCAGGCCTGGCCCTTGGGCGTATCGCCCATGCGCTGGTTGCACAGGCCCACGGCCATGTCGCCGAAGCCCTCCAGGAAGAACATCTTGGCGAACTGCTCGGCCTTAAGCCAGGTCTGGGCGAAGGTGGGCTTGCTGCCTGAGCTTTCGGGGATGAAGGCGTCCAGGTCGATGGGCCAAAGCCAGGGGTAGTCGAAGAGCAGGTTGTCGTCGAACTGCGGGTCGCGGATGGGCTCGCCGGTCTCCTTGAAGCGGATGCCCTTGTCCTGCGCCATCTGCAGGCTGCGGTAGGCGGTCAGGATCATGGGCTGGCGCTGGTAGAGCGGGTCGGCGGCGAAGTGGTCCATGTTGGTCACGGCCTGGTCCACGCGCACGCGCTTGAGCTTGGGCTCGCCCGGGGTGATCTCGGCGAAGGCCCGGGTTCCGGCCGCCGCGCCGGTCATGTAGCACTTTTTCGCGTTGGCGGGCATCTTGGCCCAGGAGCCTGTGGCGGTTCTGTCCTGGCCTTGGGCCTGCGCTTTGGCCTCGGGAACGGCCAAGTCGGGCGAGAAGAGTGCGGCGAGCAGGAGCAGTGCCAGATTGAGGCTGAAACGCATGGGGATTCTCCGCTGGTTGAGGTGTGGGCGCAGTGTAGCCCGGCCCGGGAGCGTGGGCAACGCCGGAATGGCTCCCGCACGTTGACGGGGTGTGGCGGTGGGATTTATTCAGCGGAAGTGATGTCCCTTGCGTGCATCCCAGAGCTTTCCGAGCCCCGCGCGGGGTTCACAACCGGCCGCAGCGCCAAAGGATGACCCCCATGCCCAATTTCGCCGCGAACCTCTCCATGCTGTTCACGGAGATGCCCTTCGAGCAGCGTTTCGCCGCAGCCGCCAAGCTGGGCTTCAAGGCCGTGGAGTACCTCTTCCCCTACGACTACCCGCCGGAGAGGCTGGCAGCCCTGCTGGCTGAAAACGGGCTCAAGCAGGTGCTCTTCAACCTGCCCGCGGGGGACTGGGCCACGGGGGACCGCGGCATCGCCGCCGACCCGGCCCGCGTGGGCGAGTTCCGCGCCGGGGTGGACCGGGCCGTCATCTACGCCCAGGCCCTGGGCGTTAAGCAGCTCAACTGCCTGGCGGGCATCGAGCGCGAGGACGTGCACCACGCCGACCAGTGGCTCACCCTCAAGGAGAACCTGCGCTTCGCCGCCGACCG
>JBKICO010000287.1:0-5317 GCA_046567065.1 Acidobacteriota bacterium | reverse complement strand
CTTGAAAAGGTGATAGCCGTAGGTATTGGCGCCGTTCACCCGCAACAAGGGACACCTATGGATCCGACCTCACTGATACCGCCGGCGGACGCCCTGCCCGCCGCGCCGTGGCTGCTGCGCCTGCTGCTGGACGCCACCTTCGCGGTTCACCTGCTGCTGATGAACGCCATGCTCGGCCTTACCCTGCTCGGCTTCGCGCGCTCCCTGCGCCGGTCCGAAGGGCTGTCGCGCCAGGCGTCGCTGGTGCCCACCCTCACGGCCCTGGCCGTGAACGTGGGCGTCGCGCCTTTTTTGTTCCTCCAGACGCTCTACGGGCAGTTCCTCTATGTGGGCTTCATGCTCATGGGGGTGTTCTGGGTGGGCCTGGTGTTGGTGGTGATGGCCGCCTACGGCCTGGCCTACCGCCAGAAATACGCCCTGGGCCACACGCCGCACGGTCAGGGCGGGCCGCGCGGCACGCTTGTCTGGGGGGCCATGGCCCTGCTCATGCTCTACGCCTCCCTGGTGCAGGTCAACAACGCGCTGCTGCTGCAGCGGCCCGAGCTTTGGAGCGGCTTCTTCGAGAACGCCTTCGGCACCATGACCGCCTTCGCCGACCGCACCTTCGTGCCGCGCTGGCTGCACTTCGTGCTGGCCTCGGTCTCCGTGGGCGGGCTTGCCCTGGCCATGGTGGGGCGCGGCCGCTCCCGCCGGGGCGACCCGCACGGGGCCGGGCTGCAGGCCGAGGGGCTGCGCTGGTTCAGCCACGGCGTGCTGGCCACGGCCGCCGTTGGCCTGTGGTGGCTCATGAGCCTCCCCCGGGAGGCGCTGCTGGCCTTCATGGGCGGCGACGCCCTGGGCACGGGCCTGCTCGTGGGCGGCGTGGCGTCGGCGGGCGCGGCCGTGGCCTTCGGGCTGCGCGGCAAGACCATCCCGGCGGCCTGCGGAGCCGTGGCCACGGTGTGCTTCATGGTGCCCCTGCGCGAAGTGTTGCGCCAGATCCAACTGGCCCCCTATTTCAACGCCGAGGCCATGCCCGTGCGGCCCGAGCCCACCACGGTGGCTATGTTCCTGGGGTGCATGGCCATTTCCCTGGCGGTGGTCTGGTGGGCCGCTGCACGGCCGGTGCCTGACAAGAAGGGGGCCTGAGCGACATGGACTATCCCATTCTGCAATGGACCTGGTGGGGCGGCGGCCTGCTCATCGCCCTGGTGGCGACCATCCACGTGTTCATCGCCCACTTCGCGGTGGGCGGCGGCCTGTTCATCGCCGTGATGGAGACCCGGGTGCAGCGCCTGGGCCTGGGCATCCTCAAGGATTACCTGCGCCGCTACGCCAAGTTCTTCCTGGTGTTCACCATGGTGGTGGGCGGGCTCACGGGCGTGGGCATCTGGGTGGTGATCGCCATCGGCGCGCCGGGGGCCACCTCGACGCTCATCCACTCCTTCGTGTTCGGCTGGGCCACGGAGTGGACCTTCTTCCTGGCCGAGATCGTCACCCTGCTGGTCTACATGAGCTCCTTCGAGGCGGAACGCTCCACCCGCAGGCTCATCCTGGCCTGGCTCTACTTCGCCTTCGCCTTCGGCTCGCTCACGGTGGTGCAGGGTTTCATCTCCTACATGCTGACCCCCGGGGAGTGGCTGGCCACCCAGCGCTTCTGGGACGGCTTCTTCAACCCGACCTTTCTGCCCGGGCTGGTGTTCCGGGCCGCCTTCGCCGCCCTGGTCGCGGGCGTGTTCGGCCTGATAACCGCCCAGGGCGTGGATGACGAAACCGAGCGCAGGCGCCTCTCCCGCTTCTGCGCGGTGTGGGCCATCCTGCCCCTGCCGGTGCTGGCCGCCTCGGGCTGGTGGCACATCGCCGTGCTCTCCCCGGAGCAGAAGGTGCTGGCTCTTGGCCTCTCGCCGGAGGTGGCCGCAGGCATGAAGGCCTTCTGGTGGGCCGCCCCCGTCGTGGTGGCGGGCGGCGCGCTGCTGGCTGGGGGGCTCTCCCGGGGCATGGCCAGGAACGTGGCGGTGGTCACCATGCTGGCCTCCTTCTGCGTGCTAGCCTCCTTCGAGTACATGCGCGAGGCGGCGCGCAGGCCCTACCTCATCACCGGCTACATGTACTCCAACGGCATCCCCGTGGCCCGCGCCGGGGAGATCAACGCCAAGGGCGCGCTGGCCTCGGCCAAGTGGAGCAAGGTCAAGCAGGTCACGGACGAGAACCGCATGGAGGCAGGGCGCGAACTCTACTACCTGGAGTGCTCCAGTTGCCACAGCCTGGGCGGCCCCATGCTGGACATGCTCCCGCGAAGCGCCAAGTACACCGCCTACGGCATGGAGACCCTGCTGACCGGCATGGGCAAGATCGGCACCTACATGCCGCCCTTCCTGGGCATACCGCAGGAGAAAGCCGCCCTGGCCGCCTGGCTCACCGAGGGGCTGCACGGCCCGCGCCAGGAGGATACCCCCAAGTTCCCGCAGTCCGTGGATGCGGTGCCCGTGTTCACGGACGACTCCCCCTACGTGCTCACCGCCGCGCCGGACCGGGGCATCAACCTGCTCTCCGACGCCGACGGTCAGTGGACGCTGGGCATCGGCGCGCAGGGGCTCACCGCGCAGTTGATCCGGCGCGACATATCCCCCGAGGCCGTCACCAAGGGCGTCACCATGACCTACACCGTGGCCGACGGCCAGGCGGGCAGCCTCCAGCCCCAGGGCAACGCCTTCCGGGCCGAGCTGATCCCGGTGTCGCCCTATCCCAAGTCGGGCGGGTTCCAGCCCTACCCGGTGGCCGAGGTCAACGCCTACGACGCCTCGGGCAAGCTGCTGGCCAGCACCAGGGTGGTGCTGCCCGTCTCCACGGAGCTGGGCTGCCGCTCCTGCCATGGCGGCCCCTGGAAGCACGGCGTGGCGGGCATAGCACCCCCCACCGGGCGCGACGTGCTGGCCGCGCACGACAGGCTCTCGGGCACGCGCCTGGGCAAGAGCTCCGGCACGATCGAGTGCCGATCCTGCCACAAGGACGCGGCAGAGGCCCAGGCGGCCTCGCCCGCCGCAGGCTCCGGGCGGACAATGAGCCTCTCCGCTTCGATCCATGGCCTGCACGCGGTCTATCTGGCCGGGCAGGGGGCCAAGGCCTGCGACGCCTGCCACCCCACCAGCCCCGCCGGGGCCACCCGCGCCTTCCGCGATCCGCACCAGGAGGCCGGGCTGGATTGCACCAACTGCCACGGCGCGCTGGAGGATCACGCCCTCTCCCTGCTGACCCGGGAGAAGGCTCTGGGCGCTCCGGCGGCGGCCAAGTTGATGGGCCTGATAACGCCCCGCGACGCCCAGCCCGTGGCCCGCGAGCCCTGGGCGCAGGAGCCCCGCTGCCTGACCTGCCACGTGGACTACGGCCCGCCGCAGGGCATGCAGGCCTATGGAACCTGGAACAAGGACCGCGCGGGCCTGTTCAAAAACTCCCGGGACGAGATCGGCGCCATGGCCTGCTCCGGCTGCCACAGCTCGGTCCACGCGGCCTATCCGGCGCGCAACCCCTACGGAAAGATCCGCGACGTGCTCCAGCCCACGCAGTACCAGAAGAACACCAACGCCCTGGGATCGCCCAAGACCTGCAAGGTCTGCCACACCATGGACATGGACGCTCCGGCGCACCACCCCGGCATGGGCCTGGACTGAGCGCACCGCACCGAACGCCAACGGCCGGGAAGAGGCATCGCCTCTTCCCGGCCGTTTCAGTTTGGACAGCATGGCCGCATCCCGCCGGGCCACCGGCCCGCGCTGGGGAGGTGTTCTCTCCCGGCTTTCCGTGGGAACTGCTCCAGCGGGAACCGCCGCCGGGATTACCGGGGCAGGCCGTAGCGGGTCGCCGCGCGGGCATATTCCTCGCGGGGCAGTTGGACCAGCAGGGGGGAGAGGGCCGGGTCCAGCCAGGAGGCCACGCGCTCCATGTCCGCGCGGTCCATGGCGGTACAGCCGGAGGTGGGCGCTCCCGGAGCGCGCCAGATGTGCAGGAAGATGCAGGAGCCCGCTCCTGGCATGGCCGGGGCGGGGTTGTGGGCGACAACCAGGCCCAGGGCGTACAGGTCGTCCTTGCGGCGCATGAACTCGGAGCTGTTCCAGGTGCGCGAGGGTGCCGCCGAAGCGTCCAGCAGAACATTGTACTGCGGCGAGGCAGCGTCATCCACGCACTCCAACGTCTCGGAGGCATGCACGTAGGGCATGCGCAGGCCCGGCGGCGGGGTCTGGGCGTAGCCGAACACCGGCCCCAGCCGGAAGATGCCTGCAGGAGCCCGGCCGTCGCCCTCATGCTTGCGCGGGCCGTCCGCCGGAACCTCGTACAGGCCGATTCCCCAGCCCAGGCCCTTGGGGCCGAGCGTGACCGCCACGGGCGGGCCGTCCTGCCGCCATGAGCCGCCCGCGTCGCGGCGGTAGAGGCTCAGGCTGGCGCTGGTGCAGCTCCAGCAATCGCTGGTAACCACTAGGATTTGCCGGGAGGCCGCCAGGGCTTCGTCCAGCGCGGCGGCGGACGCCGGGACGGAGGTCAGGAGTGCGGCGGCGAGCAACAGCGCGGCTGCAAGCGGAAGGTGTTTCATGGAGCGAGGATGCAGGCCCGGGGGGTGCCCGTCAAGGGCCACGCAGTGCGCCGGCTGCCCGGTCTCGTTTCGTGTGCCGGATGTTGTGGTTGTACCGTCCAGGCCTTCCCTGTCCGCCGCATCGCGGACAGATGTATTTGAAGAACATCCGCCCGCGCGACGGCGGACAGGGAGGGCCGGGCCGCACCACGGACCAGTGCGAAAATTCTCGGAAAATACGCCTCACGCGCGGCGCATAGCACTTGCAAACGCACCACTGTGCGGCGCGGAAGGTCCCGGAATGCATGAGGCGAAGCCTCGCACACAATGCTGATTTCCGATTTGTCCCAACCCACAAAAATCGCTTTGGCTGCCCGTGCAGTCGCAATGAACGCGAAGCGGAATGGGATTGCAAAGGGAGGAACTCCCTTTGCCCGCCGGAGGCTTTCTCCTCTGTCTGGGCTCCAGCCGTGGCCTCCCCCTGGCCGAAGCGGCTTATGTATTTGAAGAACATCCGCCGCTTCGGCCAGGGGGAGGCCACGGCTGGACCCGCTACGGTTCACCGCGCTTCGTGGCGCGGAGAATATCCAAATCCTCCAGCCCCCTCTCCCCGTTCCAACAAAAAACCGGCCGGGTTTCCCCGGCCGGTTCGCCATGTTCATTTCGAGGCTGCTTCTAGTCCCAGTCGATGCCCTTGCCGTCTCCGTAGGTGGAGTCGAACTCGAAGGTGGGCACGGCCTTCTTTTCGGCTTTCTTTTTGGCGGGCTTCTCAGC
>JBKICO010000286.1:0-8595 GCA_046567065.1 Acidobacteriota bacterium | reverse complement strand
GTGATGGGGTGCACGAAGCTCTCATAGAGCACGCCCAGGATGATATAGATGATCACCACGGCCAAGAGCAGCAGGAATGGCACGCTGGCGGCGGACTGCTTGAAGGCCGTGGCCTGGCCTTCGAAGGTGCGGCTGATGTCGCCCGGGAGCTCCTTGTCGGCCAGCGCGGTGATGGCGTTCACCGCCTGCCCCAGGGAGTAGCCCTCGGCCGTGTTGAAGGAGATGGTCACCGAGGTCAGCTGCCCGGTGTGGTTCACGGTGATGGGCCCGACGCCCTCCTCCAGGGCCACCAGGTTGGCCAGGGGGACGAGCTTGTCCTTGTTCTTGTCCTTGTTGTTCTCCAGGTCGGGCTGCACGTAGAGCTTGGAGAGCAGGCCCGGGTCGCGCTGGAACTCGGGGTCCACCTCGATGACCACGCGGTAGGTGTCCGTGGTGGCGTAGATGTTCGATATCTGGCGCGCCCCGTAGGCCGACCACAGCGCCGTCTCGATGGCCTTGGCCGAGATGCCGAACCCGGCGGCCTTGTCGCGGTCGATGCGCAGCATCACCTGGGGGCCGTCGATCTGCATGTCGGAGTTCACGTCGCGCAACTCGGGCAGGGTGCGCATCCTCTCCTCGAACTGGCGGGCCGAGGCGTAGAGCTTGTCCACCTCGGGGGAGAGCAGCGTGAACTGGTAGAGAGCGCGCGTGGAGCGCCCGCCGATCTGGATGGCGGGCGGGTTGAACATGAAGAGCCGCAGGTCCTTGATGGGGGCCAGCTTGGCGCGCAGGGTGTTCAGCACGCCGTTGATGTCCTCCTTGCGCTCGTGCGCGGGCTTGACCAGCGTGAAGAAGGCCGCGTTGTTCATGGAGGTGTTGGGGCCGCCCACACCCACGATGCCCACCATCTTGCGCACGTTGTCGTCGGCGGAGACGATCTCCGCCACGCGCAGGATGCGCTCCTTCATGGAGTCGAAGGAGGCGCTCTGCTCGGCCATGGCGTAGCCGTAGATGAAGCCCGCGTCCGTGGTGGGGATGAAGCCCGTGGGCACCTTGGTGAACAGCCAGCCCGTGAGCGCCAGGATGCCGAAGCTGGCCATGAGCGTGGCGAAGCGGTGGCGCAGCACGAAGCGCAGCGAGACCTCGTACCCGCGCTCCATGGCCGAGAACAGCCTGCCGGAGTGCCCCACCGTGCCCTGGCGCAGGAACTGGCTGCACAGCATGGGCGTGAAGGAGAGCGTGACGAAGCCCGAGACGATGATGGCGATGGTGATGGTCACCGCAAGCTCGTTGAGGATGCGGCCCAGAATGCCCGCCATGAACATGATCGGGATGAACACCACCGCCAGGGAGAGCGTCATGGACACGATGGTGAAGCCGATCTGGCGCGCGCCCTCCAGGGCGGCCTGCATGGGCGGCTTGCCCATCTCCATGTGGCGCACGATGTTCTCGAGCATCACGATGGCGTCGTCCACGATGAAGCCCACCGCCAGGGTGAGCGCCATGAGCGAGAGGTTGTCCAGCGAGAAGCCCATCTGCTTCATGACGGCGAACGTGCCGATGATGGCCGCCGGGATGGCCAGGCTGGAGATCACCGTGGCGCGGGCGTTCTTGAGGAACAGGAACACCACCACGACCACCAGGGCGATGGAGAGGGCCATGGTGAACTTCACGTCCTGCACGGACTCGCGGATGGTGTCGGAGCGGTCGTACATGACCTCGAACTCGACGGACTGCGGCAGCGTGGCCTGGATGGCGGGCAGCAGGGCCTTGATGTCGTCCACCACGCGGATGGTGTTGGTGCCGGGCTGGCGGCGCACGGCTATGGTCAGCGAGGGCGTGGTGTTGTGGTAGGAGGCGTTCTTGTCGTTGATGGTGGAGTCCACCGCGGTGCCCACGTCGGCCAGGCGGATGGGCTTCTCTCCCCTCCAGGCGATGATCTGGTTGATGTACTGCCGGGCGTTCATGAGCATGCCCTTGGCCTTGATGGTGAAGAGCTTCACCTGGCCGTAGAGCGAGCCCGTGGGCAGGTTCACGTTCTCCGCCGCGAAGGCGTCCGCCACCTGGTTGATGGAGAGGTTGTAGGCGGCCAGCTTGTCGGGGTCCACCCGGATGCGCGGGGAGTAGGTCTGGTCGCCGTAGATGGCCACCTGGGCCACGCCGGAGATCATGGAGATGCGCTGGGAGACGAAGGTCTTGGCGTAGTCCGTGAGCTTGTACAGCGGCAACGTTGGGGAGCGCATGCCGATGTAGAGGATGGGCGTGTCCGCCGGGTTGACCTTCTGGTAGGTTGGCGGGTTGGGCAGGTTGGAGGGCAGGTAGCCGCTGGCCGCCGAGATGGCGGTCTGTACGTCGGAGCCCGCGCCGTCGATGTTGCGGTTGAGCTCGAACTGCAAAATGATGGTGGTCTGCCCCAGGGTGTTCACCGAGTTCATGGAGGTGATGCCCGCGATGGTGGCGAACTGCTTCTCCAACGGTGTGGCCACGGAGGAGGCCATGGTCTCGGGGTCCGCGCCGGGCAGGCTGGCCACCACCTGGATGGTGGGGAAGTCGATGGCCGGCATCTCGGAGACGGGCAGCGCATCGTAGGCGGTGAGGCCCAGGAACAACAGGCCGAAAGTGATGAGCGCCGTGGCTATGGGGCGCTTGATGAAGATGTCGGTCATTGCTGGGCCCCGGCTCCCTGGACGGTAACGGCCCCGCCCGGGGCCACGCGGATCACCCCGTCGGAGATGACGGCCTCGCCCGGGGCCACGCCTTCGAGGATCACGACCTCCCTGCGCCCGACCATCCTGCCGGTGGTCACCTTGCGCAGCTCAGCGGTGGACTTGTCGGAGACCACGAACACGAAGGAGCCGTCCTGGCGGGTCATCACCGCGTCGGAGGGGATCACGGTGCGGTCCTTCTCCACGGTGAGCACGGCCTGCACGTTGACGAACTGGCCGGGCCAGAGAGTGAGCTCCTTGTTGTCGAACTGGGCCTGGAGCATGATCATGCCGGTCTGCACGTCCACGGCGTTGTCGATGGCCGTGAGCACGCCGCGCTCCTTGATGTCGTTCTCCTCCTTGGGCACGCGGGCCGTGACGGGCACGGCCTCCTTGCCGAACCAGGAGCGCACCAGGGGCAGGTCCGCCTCGTTGACGGAGAAGCGCACCAGCACGGGCTGCACCTGGTTGATGGTGGCGATGGCCGTGGTGTTGGCGCTGACTATGTTGCCGGGCTTCACGTTCTGGTAGCCCGCCGCCCCCGACACCGGGGAGGTGATGCGGCAATAGGCCAGGTTGATGCGCGCTGTCTCCAGCGCGCCCTGGTCGGAGCGGACCTGCTGCCAGCCGGATTCGAAGTCCGTGCGCTTCTGCTCGTAGTCGTCGCGGCTGACGACTTCCTTCTGAACCAGGTCCTTGTAGCGCAGGTAGTCGCGCCCGGCTTGGTCCGCCTTGGTCCAGTCGCGCTTGAGCGCGCCCAGTGCCTCGGCCACCTTGGCCTCGAAGGGCTTGGGGTCGATGACGGCGAGCAGGTCCCCCTCGCGCACGAGGGCCCCTTCCTTGAATTCGACCGACTTGAGCAGGCCCGTGACCTGCGGCGTCACCGTGACGGTACGCATGGCCACCACGTGGCCGATGCCGTTAACCACCACGGGCGCGTCCTTGACCTGGGCCTTGACCACGCCCACGGGTACCGGCCTGGCCTGTGGGGCCTCGGCTTTCTTCTGGCAGGCGGAGCAGACGGCGACGAACAACAGCAGCAGTGCGGACAGTCTCATTCTCACTGGAAAACCCCGGAGCAGCGATTTCAGCGCGAATTAACCGTTTTGCCACCTCGCGTCCAGCGAACACCAACAGACACGAAGCGATTCTTCGCGGGAACACAGCCCTTGTGCTCACGGGCGGGCCACGGTAAGGCAGCGTCGAAGCGCGCCGCGGTTCCGGCGCAACACTCCAACCAAATCGGCACCCATGGGCAAGTTCATATCTTTTCTGTTGTTGATAATCCTCGCGGGCGCAGGCGTCGGCGCATACTACTTCACGCGCGACATGGCCGCCCCCGAAGTGGCGCTCACCCCGGACAGGCCCGCCACGGGCAGCAAACGGGAGTTCGCCGTCACCTCCAAGGACGACGGCTCCGGCCTGCGCACCCTCAAAGTCTCCGTTCTGCAGGGCCAGAAAGAGACCACCATCATCCAGAAGACCTACGACCCGGCCCCCAAGTCCATCCAGGAGAAGTTCACCCTGGAGCAGGCCGGACTGCGCGAAGGCCAGTTCGACATCGTGGTCGTGGCCTCCGACAAGTCGGTGTTCAACTTCGGCGCGGGCAACACCACCCGCATCAGCAGGACCATGAACCTCGACAACCGCGCCCCGGTGATCAACGTGCTCTCCCAGGCGCACATCATCAAGCAGGGCGGCGCCTGCGGCGTGGTCTACCAGGTCAACAAGGACGTGGAGCGCTCCGGCGTCATGGTGGGCGACATCTTCTTCCCCGGCTACAAGCTCGACACCGGCAACTACGCCTGCATCTTCGCCTTCCCCTGGAACATGGACCCTTCCCGCTTCCAGCCCCGCCTCTTCGCCGAGGACTCGGCCGGCAACGAGCGCAGCATCTCCTTCAGGTACCAAGCCAGGCCCACCAAGTTCAAGCACGACAACCTGAACGTGGGCGACGAGTTCCTGCAAGCCAAGATGCCCCAGTTCGAGACCATGTACCCCGACATCAAGGACCCCGTGGCCCTCTACGTGAAGGTCAACCGGGACGTCCGCAAGGAGAACGTGGCCAAACTCTTCGAGTTCGCCGCCAAGACCTCGCCCAAAATGCTCTGGGACGGCGCCTTCCTGCGCCTGCCCAACGCCGCGCCCAGGGCGGGCTTCGGCGATGGCCGCTCCTATTTGTACAAGAACCAGAAGATCGACGAGGAGACCCACCTCGGCGTGGACCTGGCCTCCCTGGAGAACGCCCAGGTGCCCGCCTCCAACAACGGGCGGGTCGTCTTCACAGGTTTCTTCGGCATCTACGGCAACGCCGTGGTGCTGGACCACGGCTGGGGCCTTCAGACCATCTACTCGCACCTGAGCCAGATCCGCGTGAAGGAAGGCGACGAGGTGAAGAAGGGCGACATCCTGGGCAACACGGGCGCGACGGGCCTGGCCGCGGGCGACCATCTGCACTTCGGCATCATCCTGCAGGGCATCGAGGTGCAACCCATCGAATGGTGGGACCCCCACTGGATCAAGGACAACATAACAGGCAAGTTCCAATAGGACTTCCACTTTTCGGGCGCACGCGGACGGCATCTGATATGCCGCCCCGTGCGACCGAACGCAGACGCCTCGCATAACGACTGCATTCTCCGCCGACGCATCGCCCCCTCAAAAGAACACCCCGCCCGCTTCGCGGCGGGCGCATCGCAGCCACTTTCCCGTTGACAGCCGAGACACCGGGAAGTTACTCAGCCGAGATAGAATATTCGTTACACTAGCATCCGACATCGTCCGGCATGAATCTCTCGCCGCGCACGGCGTCCTTGCCATACAGGAGCCACTCATGAACTTGGGTTCACGCGCAGGTATCACCCTCGCCCTGGCGGTGTTCGCCCTGGCGTTCACGTTGCTGGCAGCGCCCGGGGCCCAGGCACAGACCCTGGCGCAGACCCCGGAGCAGCCCCTGCCCGGCGGGCCGCCGGTGGGCAAGCCCACCATGACGCAACCCCTGCCCGGCTCCGAACCGGTGCAGACCGCCCCCCGGGAGGCCGAGCCCGCCGCCCCGGCCCAGACGGCCATCCAGCCCATGCAGAAGACGCCGCCCACCCCCGGCGCCAAGATGCCTACGCCCCTGAACGAGGCCACGCTCCCCAGCAACGAGACCATGGTCACGCTGAACTTCGACAGCGTGGATATCCGCTCCTTCATCAAGTATATCAGCCAGATATCCGGCAGGAACTTCGTGATTGACGACGCGGTGAAGGGCAACGTCTCCGTGGTGTCGCCCCAGGCCATCAGCGTCAAGGACGCCTACAAGGTCTTCGAGTCCGTACTTGAGGTCAACGGCTACACCACGCTGCCCTCGGGCAAGTACACCAAGATCGTGCCCTCCAAGACCAGCCGCACCCGCAGCATGGAGACCGTCGAAGGCGGCAGGGAGGTCAACGGCCAGCCCGACGACCGCATGGTCACCCAGGTGATCGCCCTGCGCTACATCCGCTCCCCCGAGGTCCGCAAGGTGCTGACCCCCATGGTCTCCACCGACGGCCTCATCGCCGACTACCCCGAGACCAACACCCTGGTCGTCACCGACTTCAAGCCCAACATCAACCGTCTGATCGCCATCATCTCCCAGATCGACGTGCCCGGGGCCAAGTCCGGCCTGTCGCTGGTCTCGCTCAAGTTCGCCCAGGCCTCCAAGGTGGCCCAGAAGATCGACAAGCTCATGTCCCAGGAGCCCAAAAAGGAAGGCGGCGGCACGCGCGTCGCCATCGTGCCCGACGAGCGCACCAACTCCCTTCTGGTGCTGGCCGAGCCGGACTATCTGTCCCAGGTCAAAACCCTGGTGTCCAAGCTGGACGTGCCCAACGTCAAGAGCCAGGGCAACTTCCGGGTCTACCACCTGCAGCACGCCGACGCCGAGAACCTGAGCAAGGTGCTCACCGACCTCTTGAGCAAGGGCGGCTCCGCCGCCACCACCGGCGAAGGCGGCAAGCCCGCGCCCATCGTCTCCGACACGGTGCGCTTCGTGGCGGACAAGTCCACCAACAGCCTGCTCATCACGGCCGACCAGGAGGACTTCCCCTTCATCAACGACGTGCTGGGCAAGCTCGACATCCCCCGCAAGCAGGTCTACGTCGAGGCGCTCATCATGGAGGTCTCCACCGACAAGGCCTTCAGCTTCGGCGTGGACGTCAACGTGGCCAACAGGCAGGCCGTGCTGGGCGATTCCAGCAAGGGCGGCCTGATCTTCGGCTCCTCCAACCCGGCGGGCTACCAGTCGGTCTACAACTCCTCGGGTTCGCTCATCCCGCCCGCGGGCCTGGCCCTGGGCGCGGTGGCCTTCCCGGTGAAGGTGGGCGAGGTGATCTACTCCAACCTGCAGGTGCTGGTGAACGCCGCCAAGACCGACAACAACTTCAACATCATCTCCACGCCGCAGCTCATGACCCTCGACAACGAGGAAGCCACCATCACCGTGGCCGAAAACCGCCCATTCCTCACCGCGCAGGACGTGGGCCAGAGCACCACCGACAAGACCTTCCAGCGCTTCGACTACAAGGACGTGGGCACCACCCTGAAGGTGACCCCGCAGATCAACGAAGGCAACTCCATCAAGCTCAAGATCAAGCAGGAGACCAGCCGCGTGGACGAAACCGTCACGCAGCAGACCGGCACCCTCCAGCCCACCACGCGCAAGCGCCTCACCGAGACCACCGTGCTGGTCAAGGACGGCCAGACCATCGTGCTCTCGGGCCTCATCGGCAAGAGCCGCAGCGAGGGCAACAGCAAGGTACCCGGCCTGGGTGACATCCCCATCCTGGGCAACCTGTTCAAGAAGCGCTCCGAGGACGATCTCAAGACCAACCTCTTCGTGTTCATCACCCCGCGGATCGCCACCACGGCTGAGACCAACTCCGAGATCCTGCGGGACAAGCGCGCCAACATCGACAGCGTGATCCACCTCACCCAGTCGTCCATGCCGCCCATCCCCAAGGCGCCGGTGATGTTCGGCCCCATCGGGAAGGACCGCTAACCCAGGCCATGAGCGTCCTGGACCAGGCCCTGCGCAAGGCACTCTCCGGCCTCAAGGACAAGCTCCGCGTGGAGGAGCTCAAGGCCTCCGTGCTCGGGCGCTTCCGGCCCCGCGCCGAGGCCTCGGGCCTTGGCGGGCCGGAAGCCTCCCCCGGCGAAGCCGAAGAAGCGCCGCAAGCCGCCCAGCCGGAGGCCGCCCACGCAGCGCCTCCCCCGGCCTGGGCGGCCGAGCTCTCCGGCAGGCTCGGCGTGGCCTGGCCGGAGCTGCGCCTCCACCTGGCCGAATACTTCCGCACGGGCGGCCCCCTGGTGCCCCTGCTGGCCGGGCTCTCCAAACGCGAAGAGGCCGATACGGCCAGGGTTCTGGCCGAGGTGCTCGGGCTGGAGTTCCGCAGCGCCCCCGCCTTCGAGCCCCAGGACGTGGAGCGCCTGCGCCGCACCCCCCTGGCCTACCTCAAGAACCAGCTCGTGGCCCCGGCGGGCCCCGTGGAGAACATGCTGCTCTACACCGCCGACCCGCTGCGCACGGAGCTCCACGGCGACATGGCCCGCATGTTCGGCGCGCTGGCCGTGCATCCGGTGGTGGTGCCCGCCCAAACATTGATCGACGCGCTCAACAACGTTTTCGGCCAGGCCGAGGACGACGCCCTGCCCATGATGGACGACTCCAGCCTGGACGACTTCTCGGCCCCACCGCCTGAGAGCCTCTCCACCGCCGACCTCCTGGACGAGACCAGCAACTCCCCCGTCATCAAGCTGGTGAACCTGCTGCTCACCCAGGCCGTGAAGGATCTCTGCAGCGACATCCACCTGGAGCCCTACCAGAACACCTTCAAGATCCGCTTCCGCCTGGACGGCGTGCTCTACGATTTCAAGGTGCTGGACA
>JBKICO010000285.1:2135-3529 GCA_046567065.1 Acidobacteriota bacterium | reverse complement strand
CAAGGGGGGGACGCCGGTTCAGGGCTCTGTCGGGCTCGCGTCCGGCTTTCCGTCCGGGCCGGAACTGGCGAACCGGAAGGCGTTGCGCCCGGCGTCCTTGGCCGCGTACATGGCCGCGTCGGCCTTCTGGATCAGGGCCGTGGCGTCGGAGCCGTCCCAGGGATAGAAGGCCACGCCGATGCTGGTGGAGAGCTTGAGGGCGTGGCCGCCGACGGTGCGCGTCTCGAACACGGCGCGCAGCATTTTTCCGGCCACGGCCGCAGCGCCCTCGGGTGTCTTGACCTCGGGCAGGATGACCAGGAACTCGTCCCCGCCCATGCGGCCCACGGTGTCCGACTTGCGCAGCAACCCGGCCAGGCGCCCTGCCACGGCCTGGAGCAACCGATCCCCGATGTTGTGGCCCAGGGTGTCGTTGACCTGCTTGAAGCCGTCCAGGTCCAGGAGCATCACGGCCAGCAGGCTGCCCTTGCGCCTGGCCTGGGCCAGGCCCTGCTCCAGCCTGTCCGCCACCAGGAAGCGGTTGGGCAGGCCGGTGAGCGCGTCATGGTAGGCCATGCGCCTGATGGTCTCCTCGGCGATGCGCTTGTCGGTCACGTCGCGCAGGGTCAGCAGAAATCCCTCGGCGGAGGAGCCCTCCCCGCGTATGGAGTTCACGCGGCCCTCCAGATAGCGGGCGCCGTCGGCCTCCCCCACCTTGGCGGAGAAGGCGTACTCCCTGCCGCGCTTGACCTCGCCCAGGATCTTTTTCAAGCGCCTGGGCGACACACCCAGGGCCTGATGCAGCTCGACCAGATCCTTCCCGATGGCGCTTCGCTCGTTTCCGGTGAGCATCCCCCGCGCGGCCTGGTTGATGAAGGCCAGGGTATGTCCGTCAGTCGCGGCGATGCCCATGTCCATGGAGGAGTTGAGGATCGTGTCCAGGTAGACGGACTTGCGCGCCGCCTGGCCCACGGCCTCGCGCAGCAGGTCGTCCTTCTCGCTGATGACCTCGCGCAGCATCTCGACGTAGCGCGCCTCCATGCCCTTGACGATGTCGGACTGGGTGAGCAGGCCGCGCACTTCCCCGGCTTCGTCCACCACCACCAGCCTTCGCACACCCTCCCGGCTCATGAGCGCCGCCGCGCTGTGAACTGGAGTCTGCTCGTCCACGCTGAGCACCGGGCTGGACATGACCTGGCCGATGGGCGTCGCCTCCAGATCCTTACGGAGGGCCAGCAGGCCCACCATGTCGCGCTCGGTGACGATGCCCGAGGGCTTGCCGCCCGACACCGCCACCACGCAACTGAAGGGGCCGCGCACCATCACGGCGAGAGCCTGGGCCACGCTGTCGCCCACGGAGAGGGAGGCCAGCGAGCGCGTCATGATCTGCTTCACGCGCTTGACCTCCACGAAGT
>JBKICO010000285.1:0-2125 GCA_046567065.1 Acidobacteriota bacterium | reverse complement strand
ATGCCCACGGCCCGGCCCTTGGCGTCCACCACCACCAGATGGCGGATAGCGTTCTCCAGCAGCATGCTGAAGGCCTGATGGATGGGCGTATCCTCCGAGGCGGTGAACACCGGGGAGGACATGACCTCGCGCAGGGGGCGCTTGAGCCCGTCCTGGCCGGCCCCCGCCAGGGCCGCGATGGCCCCGCGCTCGGTCAGTATGCCTTCCGGCCGCCCCCGGCGCAGGCATACCAAGGCGCTGATGCGCTCCTTGCGCATGCGCTCCAGCGCGCTGGCCATGCTGGCTGTGGACCTCAGACCGATGACGCCCGAAGCCTGGATATCTTTCAGAGTGGTTCTGACCTGAGTGACGGTATTGGCGGAGGAAGAGATACTCATTATACCTATACCCGACAAAAGATCAGTTCTTATACTGTAGTAACGCGCACATGTCGATCATCGCGACGGCGGCGCGCCGGGTCGGGGCGGGCTACTTCCTGAATCCGCGCATCATCAGCCGGTCGCAGTGGTGTTCGCAGGCGTCGACTCGGGCCTCCTCCCGGATCTCGCGGGCCCAGTCCGCCTGGGAGCTGCCCGGCTTGGGCGCCTGCCTTCTGCACGCCTCGACGCACTGGCGATACTGCTCGGCCACACGCCTCTCCTTCTCGCTCTCGGACGAGGCCGCGAAACACGGGGCCGCAAGGCCCAGGAAAAGAACCAGGGCCAGAAACAGAACCGGGGCTGCGGATGCGGTTTTCATGGGTTTTCCCCTGCTTATGCTTACCATATCGGAACCTGCCTCTTGCAATTTGGGGCCGGAAGGCTCACAGGGAGCATATCCTGCGCCGCTGGGGCGCGAACCGGCCTGGATCGAAACATTCTCACGGGAGGGCACATGAGCGGCACGACCACGCGCAAACTCGGCGCTCTCGAGTCCATCCGCAAGTTCTGCGTGGCCTGCATGGGCGGATCCTACCAGCTCGTGGCCGAATGCGGCGCGCTCGGCTGCCCCCTGCACGCGCTGCGTATGGCCGACGCGGAAGGCGCCGACAGGCCCCCCGTGCGCGCCATCCGCAGGCAATGCCTGATCTGCTGCGGGGACCGCGAGGGCGTGCGCGCCTGCGCCGCCTCGCCAAACTGCCGCGCCCCCTTCGAGCCCTGCCCCCTGTGGCGCTTCCGCCTTGGCTCCCGCCCGGAAATCTTCGAGCGCCGCAAACGCAAGGCGCAGCGCACCCCCCTGACCCTGCCCGGGCTCACCCTGCCCAAAACGGCCTGACGCCCTTCCCGGGCGGCAGCCTCCGGCACCGGACTCCGGCGCCAGACTCTGGCATTTGGCTCTGACACTTACAACCGACGCCAGGAATCGACACTTGGCTCCGGCACCTGGAAACGGCCCGGCGACCCGGGCCGTCTTGAAGTCCGCGCCCGCTGCGTTCATCCCTAGCGCTCCACCTTCCCTTCCTCGGGGGACATGCCCTCGGGGCTTTTTTCGGCGCGCGCCCTTTTGGACCTCGCGGGGATGATGAGGCGCACCGAGCGCTCGAAGAACAGGTAGTCCCAGGCCCAGTTGATGAGCACCGCCAGCCTGTTGCGGAAGCCGATGAGCATCATCAGGTGTACGAAAAGCCAGACCGCCCAGGCCCCGAAGCCCATGATGCGCAGCCTGCCCAGGCTGGCCACGGCGGCTGAGCGGCCGACGGTGGCCATGATCCCCTTGCTGCGGTAGCGGAAGGGCTTGAGCTTTCGGCCTTCGAGCAGGCGCAGGGCGTTTTTGGCGGCGGCCCGCCCCTGGTCCATGGCCACGGGGGCCAGCATGGGCAGCGCGCCGCCCGGCCCCTCGAACCAGGACATGTCACCCACCGCGAAAATGTCCGGATGGGAGCGCACCTGCAGTGTCTCGCCCACGGGGATGCGCCCGCCTGGGCCGACCTCCAGCCCCAGGTCCCGGGCGGCGTCCGGCCCGCTGACGCCCGCCGCCCAGACCACGGTGCGCGTGGGCAGGGAGCTGCCGTCCTTGAAGTCCACCCTGTCCGGGCTGACCTTTGCAACCACGGCCCCCAGATGCACCTCCACCCCTTTGCGCCCCAGGGTGTTCAGGGCGTAGCGCTGCTGCGACTCGTGGAAGGGCCCCAGCACCTTCTGGCCCG
>JBKICO010000284.1:0-7001 GCA_046567065.1 Acidobacteriota bacterium | reverse complement strand
CACTTCATCCGCGAGCAGCTGAAGATCGTGGAGTACGAAGACGCGCCGTGGACGCTGGAGGGCGGCCCCGCATGAAGCCCGTGAACACCCCTCCCTTCGCCCAGGCCCCCGCCCTGCCCCCCGCCCTGGCGGACGCCCGCCTGGCCAGCGCCGGGATCGCCCCGCCCAGGGTCAGCGTGGTGGTGACCAGCTACAACTACGCGCCCTACGTGCTGGAGTGCCTGCGCTCCGTGGCTCGCCAGGCCTACCCGGAGTGGGAGTGCCTGGTGGTGGACGACTGCTCCACCGACGGCTCGGCGGCGATCATTGAGACTTTCACGACATCGGAGGAGGCGCGCGGCCGCTTCCGGCTGCTGCGCCGCACCGTGAACGGCGGGCAGATGGAGGCTTTCAAGGACGGCCTGGCCCAGGCCACGGGGGCCTTGGTGGTGCTGCTGGACGCGGACGACGTGCTTCTTGAGGACTTCCTGGAGGCCCACGTGCGCGCCCACCTGGGGCGCAGGCCCGTGGCCTTCACCAGCTCCAACCAGTACCAGATCGACGCGGCCGGGCGGGTGCTCAGCGCCGAGCACCTGGACCACCAATCCAAGGGCCAGTACCGTCTGGTGGCGCGCACCACGTTCCAGCGCGGGTTCTGGGTCTGGGCCACGGCCAGCTCCATGATGTACCGCGCCGACGTGCTGCGGTTGATCCTGGAGGGCCAGCCCCGCACCTTCCGCATCTGTGCGGACTACTATGTGGCCCATTTCGCCAACCTCATCGGCTGCTCGCTGCTCATCCCGGCCATCCACGGCTGCTACCGCCGCCACGGGGAGAACAACTTCGGCTCCAACCCGGTGCTGGGCGCGCTCAACTCGGTGGGCTGCATGAGCAAGCACCCGCCGCATCCGGAGTTCCGCAAGGCCATCATCGAACACCTGCTGGCCAACAGCGCGCGCTTCCTGCCCATCCTGGGCGGGCCGGGGCTTAGGGTGCTCATCTGGAAGGTGGCGACGCTCAAGGAGTTCGGCGAGGTGCTGCGCGCGCGGCCTGACTTGTTCCCAGGCCCGGCCTGGAAGGCCTGGGCGGGCTACCTGCGCTTCAGGCTCTCGCGCTGGCGGAGGGACAGGACGGCTTGGCCCGACAAGCTCGAAATCATCGCGCCGGAAGAGGCGGAGCCTGGGCGGCCAGCTCCCTGACGAAGGTGCGCATGTCGGCCTTCTGGGCCAGCTTCACGGCGAAGGCCGGGGCGTAGTCCAGGCGCGCTTGCAGAAGCGGCCCGGAGAGGGCCGCCTCGGCAAAGGGGCGCAGCTCGGCGTCGCCGTAGCGCTCCAGGTAGCCGGGGTCCAGCCCGTCGCAGGCCGGACGGGCGGCGCATTCGGCGCACGGTCCGGCGAAGAGCTTGAAGCGCTTGCCGCGCTGGCCCGTTAAGCGCACGCCGTTCGGCAGGGTCTCGTCCAGGGGCGCATAGGCGTGCTCCGGGCGCACGCCGTCGGGCGGGAGTTCGATGGCTTGAGCGCAGTAGGCGGGCTCGCACTCGATGTTGCAGGCCCGGTTGCGCCACTCGCTGGGGTCGAAGGGCAGGCCCAGCACGCCCACCACGTGGCGCTCAAGCCCCGGGAAGGCGCACAGCGGGGCGAAACGGATGTTCACCGCGACGCCCGCCCGGGTGAGGATTTCCACGGCTTCAGTCAGCTTCGGGGAGATGTCGCGGTAGGGGGCCTGCACCCCGGCGGACCTGCCCGGGGCGATCCGGCCGGACGCGGACCACTCGTGGTAGGCGTTGAACAGGATGAAGTTGTGCGCCCAGACCCCGCGCGAGGCCGCCAGCCGGGCGATGTCGGGCAGCAGCGGCGCGCTGCCGCTGAAGACCACGGTGTTGGCCCCGTACTGCACGCCCTGGCGGTCCAGCTCGCGCATGGCCCGCAACTGGCGATTCAGGCTGCCGCCGGTGAAATCCTTGAAGGATTCCTCGTCGGCGGCGTGCAGGGAGAACAGGAAGTCCGTGAGCCCGGCCGCCAGCAGGTCGTCCAGCAGGTATTTGCCGCAGGCCGCGCCGGGGCGCGCCAACAGCTGGCCCAGGGTGATGACCCGCCCGGCCAAGCCCAGGTCGGCGCAGCCGTGGCGGATGATGGCGGTAAGATCAGGGTGCAGCGTGGGCTCGCCCCCGGTGACGTCGAAGCGCACGAAGCCCTGCTGCTTGAAGAGCGTGAGGATTTCCTTGCAGTCTTCGGCGGAGCGCAGGGGCGCGCCGCGCAGGGGCGCGAACTGCTCCACCGCGCCGCCGTGGAAGGAGTAGTAGCAGAAGCGGCAGGAGTGGACGCAGCGCAGCCCCAGGTCCAGAACGCCGGAGAGAGCGGGCTGGCCCGGCGTGTGGAGCATGTGCTGCGGAGCGGGGCTCATCCGGGCTTCCCGAGATGCTTGCGGGCCTGAAGCACCAGCCGCTTGGATTCACCGATCAGGCGGCTCCAGTTGGAGGGCGCGTGGATGTCCACCTGGCGGGCCGCGTGATCGCGCACGGCCATGAGCGCCTTGGGCACGTGCACGAACCTGGCCCCGCCCAGGGCGAAGCGCTGGAAGAGGCCGTGGTCGTGGGCCAGCAGGGTTTCGTCGTAGAAGCCGAAGCGCTCATGCAGCTCCTTGCGGTAGAGCTTGCAGTTGCCGCAGAGGTACCAGTCGGCGAAGTTGCGCTCGAAGCTGTAGTCCGGCAGGTCGAAGCGGCGCGTGACCCGGAAGGCGTCGTCCACGATGAGCATGTCCGCGTAGGCGAAGTCCGCCTGAATCTCGTCCAGGGCGCGGGCCAGCTCGGAGAACATGTTCGCCATGCACCAGTCGTCAGCCGGGACGTAGCTTACGGCCTGGCCCGTGGCGGCGGCCATGCCGGTGTTCAGGGCGGCGGCCAGGCCCCGGTTGCCCCCGTGTTCGATCACCCGCAGGCTGCGCCCGGCGGCGGGGTAGCGCGGGTGGTGCACGCGCTCCAGGGTGTCGGATTCGGGAATGTAACGGCTGGCGTAGGAGGCCTCGTCCTGTTCCAGGGCGCGGCGATAGTCGGCCAGCACCCGGGGGGTGTCGTCGGTGGAGCCGTCCTCCACCACGATGATTTCAAGGTCCGGGTGGTCCTGGAACCAGAGCGAATCCAGGCAGGCGGCCAGGTAGCGCCCCTGGTTGTAGGCCGGGACGACGACGGATATCCTCATGGCGGCGCCTGGTTCTGCGGGCTTCATGCGCCGCAGTGTTAAGCAAGGCCCGCCGTGGCGGCAAGGAGTTTCAGGCATGAACGGATCGTGGCCCCAATCGTGGCCAGGCGTGGGCGTTGTGGGCGCGGGCCAATGGGGCCGCAACCTGGTGCGCGTGTTCCACGGGCTGGGCGCGCTGCGCGCGGTCTGCTCCCGTGAGGCGGCGCACCTGGAGCGCGCGCGGGAGGCCTGCCCCGGGGTCTTCCTCTGCGGCAGCTTTGACGAGCTGCTGGCCCGCCCGGACGTGGACGCGGTGGCTGTGGCCACCCCCTCGGAAACGCACCACGCCCTGGCCCGCCAGGCCCTGCTGGCCGGAAAGCACGCCCTGGTGGAGAAGCCCCTGACCCTGCGCGAGCTCGTGGACCTGGCCCGCGAGCGCGGCCTGACGCTCATGGTGGGCCACCTGCTGCACTACCACCCGGCCTTCGAGCGCCTGAAAGCCCTCTGCGCCGCCGGGGAGCTGGGGCGCATCGACTACGTCTACTCCCACCGCCTGAACCTGGGCCGCATCCGGCGGGAGGAGAACATCCTCTGGTCCTTCGCGCCGCACGACATCTCCATGATTCTGGCCCTGGCCGGGGCCATGCCGCAATCCCTGCTGGCCACGGGCGGCAGCTGGCTGCAGTCCGCCATCGCCGACGTCACGGTGACGCAGATGGACTTCGCCTCCGGGCTCAAGGCGCACATCTTCGTCTCCTGGCTGCACCCCTACAAGGAGCAGCGCCTGGTGGCCGTGGGCCAGGGCGGCATGGCCGTGTTCGACGACGGCCAGCCCTGGGAGGACAAGCTCCTGCTCTACCCTCACGAGATCCGCTGGGAGGGCGGCGCGCCCGTGCCGGTGAAGGCCGAGGCGGTGCGGCTGGACATCACGCCCGGCGAGCCGCTGCTGCGCGAGTGCGAACACTTTCTGGAATGTGTGGCAACCGGGGCCAGGCCGCGCACCGACGGCGAGGAGGGCCTGCGCGTGCTCACGGTGCTGGGCGCGTGCCAGCGCTCGCTCAACGCCGCCGGGGCTAGGGAACCACTCGGGGATCAGCGGTGATGGCCTCCTCCGGTTTGTGGCGCACGCCAAAGGCGCGTCCCCAGGGCGGGGCCGCCAAGGAGAACCAGTGATGGAGTTCAGCGGGCTCAAGGCCCAGCAGGAGCGCGTCCGCCCCCGGCTGGAGGCGGCCATACGCGCCGTGCTCGACCACGGGAAGTTCATCATGGGCCCCGAGGTGCGCGAGTTGGAGGAACGCCTGGCCGCGTTCGCGGGCGTGAGGCATTGCCTGGGCTGCTCCTCGGGCACGGACGGACTGCTCCTGGCTTTGATGACATTGGGCGTCGGCCCCGGCGACGCCGTGGTCACCACGCCCTTCACCTTCGTGGCCAGCGCCGAGGCCATCGCCCTGGCCGGGGCCACCCCGGTGTTCGCCGACGTGGACCCCGCCACCCGCAACCTGGACCCGGCCAGCCTGCGCACGGCCCTGGACACACTGCGGCCCGGCCTGAACCCGGCTGCGGTCATCGCCGTGGACATCTTCGGCCTGCCCTGCGACTACCCTGCCCTGGAGGCCGTTCTGGAAGGCAGCGGCGCGCATCTGATCGAGGACGCGGCCCAGAGCTTCGGGGCCGAGCGCGGCGGCGTTCGCGCCGGGGCCTTCGGGGATGTCGCGGCAACGAGCTTCTTCCCGGCCAAGCCCCTGGGCTGCTGCGGCGACGGCGGGGCCGTGTTCACCGACGAACCGGCCTTGGCCGAACTGGTGGAATCCCTGCGTGTGCACGGCAAGGGCGGCCACAAGTACGACAACGCGCGCATCGGGCTCAACGCCCGGCTGGACACGCTCCAAGCCGCGATATTGCTGGTGAAGCTGGACATCTTCGAGGAGGAGCTGGCCCTGCGCGAGGCCGTCGCCGCACGCTACACCCGCAACCTGGGGGACGTGGCCGGGCTCGGGCTGCCCCCGGTGGTGCCCGGCGCGCGCAGCGCCTGGGCGCAGTACACAGTGGAGGTGGCGCCGCCGCATGGCCGGGACGCCGTGGCCCAGACCCTCAAGGCCAAGGGCGTGCCCACGGCGGTGTACTACCCGCGCCCCCTGCACCTGCAGCCCGCGTTCGCGCACCTTGGCTACGAGCCTGGGGACTTCCCCGTGGCGGAAGGCTTGTGCGAGCGGGTGCTCAGCCTGCCCATGCACCCGTATTTGAAGGATGATGAAGTGGATTTCGTCAGTGAGGTTCTGCGCCGCGCGCTGGAGGCCTAGCCGGGGCAGCCGCACAGCTCCCGCAATTGCTTCCAGACGGCGCGCAGGCCCTCTTCCAGCGTAATCTCCGGCAGGGGCAGCCCGGCGGCCTTGGCGCGGCTCATGTCCGCCCGCGAATGCCGCAGGTCGCCCGGGCGTTCGGGCAGGTGTTCGATCACCGCCTCGCGCCCGGAGACCGCCGCCACCATCCCCGCCAGTTCGGCCACGGAGGTGGCCCGCCCCGTCCCGTAATTGAACACCCCGCGCAGGGGATCATTCCCCAACACTCCCGCCGCATGCAGCAGGGCGCGCACCACATCGTCCACGTGCACGAAGTCGCGGGTCTGGCCGCCGTCGCCGAACACGGCGAAGGGCTCCCCGCGCAGGGCCGCATCCAGGAAGAGCCGCACCACGCCGTCATACGGGCCGGGTTTGCCTTCCGCCGCCCCATAGACGTTGAAAAGCCGCAGCGCGCAGCCGTAGCCCGAAGCCTCGATGGCCCGGGTAGCCAGCAGCTTCGACCATCCGTAGGGAGTCTGCGGCTCCCCGGCCATCTCCTCACGCGCGGGTCCGTCCAGGGGCAGGCCGTATTCCGCCGCCGAGCCCGCGAACACGAACGACCCCACGCCGAGCCGCATCGCCTCGCCGTGCAGGGCCAGGGTGGCCGCGCGGTTCACGGCGTCGGTGCGCCCGGGGTTCTCCAGGGACCACGGCGCGCTGACCACGGCGGCCATGTGCAGCACCGCGCCGAAAGGGCCGTGCCGGGCGCTGAGCGCGGCCAGCAGGCCCGGTTCGCACACGTCGCGCTCGTGGAAGGTGAAGCTGGGATCGCCCGTGAAGGGCTCGATGTTTTCGCGCAGGCCGGAAAAGAAGTCGTCCACCCCGGCCACGCGGCACCCGGCCGCCAGCAGAGCCCGGCAGAGCCTGGAGCCGATGCTCCCGGCCGCACCGGTGACGAGGACGCTGCGGCCTGAGCCGGGCTGGCTGTTCATGGCCGCTCGCATAGCCCAAGCCGCCGGGATTGCCTAGCCCCGCCCGGGCTGACGCTAGGCGAAATAGGCCCGCAACAGGGCCATGAACCTGGGCCTGCGCAGGTAGGGTCGCAGCCAGGCGGCGCTGATGGCCACGGACCCTTCGATCCACTGCGGGCCCTTGCGGCTCTTGCGGCCCAGCCCGTGGCCGTGCATCCAGGCGCGCAGGGCGTCACGGGCGGTGAGGCGGCGCATGGGGCCGGATTTGCCCTCCCGCAGGCCGGGCAGCGCGGCCACGGCCCAGGCCGTTTCGGTATCCGGCTCGGACAGGAAGGCGGACAGGCTCTGCCGCGCCGTCTCCATCAGGGCCTGGAAACCCGCCTCGCTCCAGCCGCCGTCCGCGAAGGCCCGGGCGAAGGCCAGCGCGCCCTCCTGGATCTCGCTGATGACCTCCTGCCCCTGTGGCGGCTCCGCCAGCAAGGGCACGGCCTTGCCGCCCCCCGCCAGGCTGTAGCCCAACACCCTGCCGTGGCTGGCCGGGGTGAAGGCCCGCTCCATGAGCGCCTGGTTGCGGAAGAGCATGGCCTCCAGCCCCC
>JBKICO010000283.1:0-6166 GCA_046567065.1 Acidobacteriota bacterium | reverse complement strand
GGGCGAAGCCCTTTGGCCGCCGGAGGCTTCTCATTCCATCGCGTCTGCGCCCGCTGCCTGATCCGCCATTGAAATAGCCCCCGGGCAATTCGTACCCGGGGGCTCTTGTTACGCTCGATTGCGCGAAGGCGGGCCGAAGAGGGCCTTAAATGTGTACCCGGTGAGCCGTGGCGGGTCCAGGCGTGGCCTCTCCAGGGCCGAACTGGCTGATGTTCTTCAAATACAGCGGACAGTTCGGCCCTGGAGAGGCTGTGCCTGGAGCCGGGACAAACGGGAGGCCTCCGGCGGCCAAAGGGCCTTCGGCCCTCTGGACTCCCTTTTCCACTTCGCGGTGAGTCTTGTTCGCCTTCAGGTTCGGCGGCCGGGCCGTCTCGGGGGGGCCTCCGGCGGCCAAGGGGCTTCGCCCCTTGGAACCCCTTACGGCTTCGCGGTTAGGCCTGCTCGCCTTCGGGCTCGGCGGCGGGGGCCGTTTCGGGGCGCTGGTGCACCAGGGCGGCCACCTGGTCCAGGGCCGCGCCCTGGTCCTCGTTCTGGAAGATGTTGCGCCCGGCGCACAGCCCGGCCGCGCCGCAGTCCAGGGCTTCGGCCATGTCCGCCAGGAAGCGCGAGAACTCGCCGCGCCCCGGCCCGCCGGTGACCACCACGGGGGCGTCGGAGGAGGCCACCGCGTTGCTGAAGCTCTCCGGGTCGCCCGAATAGGGCACGCCCACGATGTCCGCGCCAAGCTCAGAGCCCAGGCGGATGCAGTGGGAGATGAGGCTGGCGTCCAGCTCGTTGACGATGTGCCCGCCGCGCGGCTGGATGATGGCCAGCACGGGCAGGCCCGCCAGATGGGCCTCGTCGGCCATGGCCCCGAAGTCGGCCAGCATCCTGTCCTCCAGGTCGTTGCCCACGTTGATCTGCAGGCTCACGGCGTCCGCGCCCAGGCGCAGGGCCTCGCCCACGGAACAGACCACGGTGCGCCCGTAGGGCGGCAGGGCGTGCTTGGTGCCCCCGGAGAGCTGCACGATGAGCGAGAGCCCCAGGGGCAGGCCCGCGCCGTGGGTGCGCGCGGGGCCCTTGTTCAGCACCAGGCCCTGCACGTTGCGCCCCCGGACCATCTCGGTGAGCTTGCCCACGGCCTCCAGGCCGGGGATCATGCCTTCGCCCACGCCGTGGTCCAGAGGGAGGATCAGGGCGCGGCCGCTCACAGGGTCGAAGAGGCGTCCGAGACGACGATAGATGCCGATCATGCGGGTGTCCTTGGGCATGCTGTGAAAGTGGAAGCGCCTGCGTTCGGCCGGGCCGCTCCTGGCGGACTGGCGCAGACGGGTTCTGGGCATGGCGGTGCGTATCATATGGTTCCTGGTCGGTGCTTGCCCGGCGGTCAGCCCCGGCGGGCGCTCATCTGTCTGACCAGAGGGCGCGGCCGCCCTTCACGGTCAGAAAACCCAGGGGCAGGCCCCTGAAATAAAGCCCCATGCGGCCCGAGCCCCCCTGCACTGAGATGGAGCGCCCCTCCAGCAGGGCCGTCACGGTCTCGGGTTCGTCCGCGTCCAGCTCCGGGCCGCTCCCGGCGGGGGGCAGCAGCAGCCTGGCCCTGGCCCAGGGGCGGAAGCCGTCCCCGGCCATGCGCCCCAGGCGTTGCCCCTTGCGCCGCACGGGCAGCAGGCCAGCGCCGCGCGCGGGCACGAAGCAGAGCTCGTCCTTGAACATCTCGGCGGAGCCCGGGGGGAGCGTGCCCCAGGCCAGATCGGGCGCGCCGGTACGGGCCTTGGCCAGCATGTCCGGCGCGGTACCTGGCGCGGAGCCGGGGCCCTTGCCGGCGACGCCGCGCGGGTCGCGCCAGGAGCGCCGCCTGGTGGCGGGCTCCTCCGGTTCGGGCTCGGGGTCCGGGAGGGGGGCCGAGTCCGGCTTGGTGAACAACGCCAGGTAGAAGCCCTGGGCCTCGGAGCCCTCGCCGTCCACGCGCAAAGTCCCCGCTGCTGCCGGGTCCTGGGGATCGTGGAAGCTGAACCCGGCGAAGGGAGCCAGGGCCAGGGGCTCAAGCCCCAGCTCGCTGGCGGCCCACACGGCCTGGTCCTCGTTTTCGGCGCGGTTGGTGGTGCAGGTGGAATACAACAGACGCCCGCCCGGGGCCAGCAGCGAGGCGGCCTTGGCCAGCAGCTCGCGCTGCAGGCTTGTCAGCGGCTCCACCTTGTCCGGCTTCCAGAGGGTGAGCACCTGCGGGTTCTTGTCCGCGGTGCCCCAGCCGCTGCAGGGCGGGTCCAGAAGAATGTAGGAGAAGCCGCCCGGCGGCAGGGCCAGGTCCTGCCCTTTGCTGCCGGTGCTCACGGCCTGGGGCAGGTTGAGGCGCGCCAGGTTCTGGCGCAGGGTGGCCAGCCGGTCGGCGCTGGGCTCGTTGCCGAGCACGTAGCCCCCGCGCCCGGCGAGCTGGGCCAGAAAGGAGGTCTTGCCGCCCGGGCTGGCGCACATGTCCAGCACGGCGGCCCCGGCGGGCGGGTCCAGCGCCAGGGGGGGCAGCATGGAGGAACGGTCCTGGATGTAGATCAGCCCGAAACGGGCCGCCAGGGACGAGCCCAGGGGCGCGGGCTCGTGGACGAGCCTGCGGCACCAGGGGCTGAACGGTTCGGGTTCGAAGGCGTACCCTTGCGCCTCCAGGAGGGCTTCCACCCGGGGAACGGCTTCGGGGTCGCAGACGATGCGGAAGGAGCGGGCCACGGCCGCAACATGGCCCAAGCCCGCACGCTTGGCAAGGGCCATGCGCTGGCGGGCGGCCCGGGCGCCCGAGTTTTTCTAATCGGATAGAAGGACGGCGCGGGGGTGAAGCGCCATGCGCGCCCGCGCGCGGGCCTGGCGTAACCGCCCGGCTTCGGGCCGCGTCTGTTGAGCATCACCGCCCTCAGCGAGGGCCGAGACCATGAAATATTGTCCATGTGCCGCACATGCCTGGATTAACCCCTCAAAAGCCCACGGAAAGGGCCAACACATTTCTTTTGCCTCGCCTGTACGATAATGCTAACAGCCTTGCCGCCCGGCAGAGCCGGGCTGGCTTGCCCATGCTCCATGGAGGTTCCCGCATGATCCGCGCCCGCGTGGTATTTCTGGCCGCACTGGCCCTTCTCCTGACTGCTTCCGCCGCAATGGCCCAGGTGAAAACCTTCGCCGTGCTGCCCTTCGCCGTCAACGGCCCCGAAAAGTTCGCTTACCTCTCCCAGGGCGTGCAGGATATGCTCGTCTCCCGCCTGACCTGGCAGGGTAAGCTTCAGCCCACGGACAAATCCGCCATCGACCAGAAGGTCAAGGCCGCCCCGCGCTCCGAGTCCGAGGCCAAGGCGGCCATGGCCGCGCTCAAGGCCGACTACGCGGTGTTCGGCTCCATGACCATCGCCGGCGACGACGCCAGCCTCGATGTCAAGGTGCTGGACTCCAAAGGCCAGCTCACCGCCAAGAGCGCCCAGACCAAGCTCAATACCATGATCCCCACCATGGAGGGCCTGGCCAAGGAGATCAACGCCCAGGTGTTCAACCGCGTCGAGGCCGCCCGCGACCCCAAGACCGGGCAGCCCGTGCAGTCCGTGAATCAGATGAACCCGGCTTTCGTGGTCAACCAGACCGCCGAGAACCAGCAGGTCTATCTGAACCCCAACTTCCGCTACGCGGGTAACACCGACACCCCAGGTTCCTGGCGCAGCCAGACCCTGCCCTACGCCGCCAACGGCATGGCCCTGGGCGACCTGGACGGCGACGGCCAGAACGAGGTGGTGCTCTTCTCCAACAGCGACGTCTACGTCTACCGCTTCCAGGACAGGCAGTTGGCTCCGGTGGCCAAGTGGGAAGGCTCCACCCGCGTGAAGCTGGTGCGCGCCTCCATACTGCCGCTGGGCGCCGAGAAGGGCAACAAGCTGGTTGTCTCCGGCTTCTTCAACAAGCTGCCCCAGTCCACCATCCTGCGCCTTGAGGGCAACAAGCTGGTGGCCGAGGCCGAGCGCCTGCCCTGGTACCTCTCCGCCGTGAAGCTGCCCCCGCGCTACCAGAAGCAGCTCGTGGGCTCCAAGGGCGACGCCAAGGAAGTGTTCACCGGCGGCGTGCACGAGATGAACTACGCCAACGGCGCGCTGACCGCAGGCCCGCGCATGAGCCTGCCGCACAAGGCCAACCCCTTCAACTTCGCCTACCTGCCCGAAGAGGCCGGATACAAGCTGGTGGTGCTCGACGACAACGACCGCCTGGAAGTGTACAGCGGCCGCAACGACGCCATCGCCAAGACCGAGGAGCAGTACGCCGGGTCCAGCATGGGCATCGAGCATGACAGCCTCATGCCCCCCACCGCCGCGCCCAACGACAACTACCTCTGGAGCTACTACTACATCCCGCTGCCGCTGGTGCCCGCCATCCTCGGCAACGACAAGAAGTCCGAGCTGCTGGTGAGCCGCAACATCTCCGTGGCCTCCCAGTTCTTCGAGAACTTCCGCCTCTTCTCCCAGGGCGAGATCCACTCCCTGGGCTGGGACGGCGTAGGCCTGAACCTCAAGTGGAAGACCCGCCGCCTCAAGGGCACCATCGTGGGCTACGACGTGGCGGACATCGACCAGAGCAAGGTCCAGAACCTGGTGGTGTGCATGAACACCTTCCCCGGCCCCGCCGGGATCAAGAACAGGCGGACCATCGTGGTGGCCTACCCGCTGGACCTGGAGTCCATCCAGAAGGGCGTGAAGTTCGGCAACATGGACGAGGCGGGCAACTAGCCCCCCGCAACGCCGCGCGTGCTGGTTCTGTACCTGGCCCAGGCCGTCAACTCGGGGCTGGCTCTCGGAGCGGTCTACGGGTTGATGGCCCTGGGTTTCTGCCTGATCTACAACTCGAGCAGGCTCATCAATTTCGCCCAGGGGGAGCTTCTCCTCCTGGGCGGACTTGTGCTTTTCAGCCTCTCGCAGACCCTTCAGCTCGGCCCTGTCTCAGCCCTGCTGGCCACCGGCGTGTTCGGGTTCGTGCTGGGCCACCTGCTTTATTCCACCACACTGGGCGTGATGCTCCTGGCCCAGCCCCTGCGACAGCTCATGCTCACCGTGGCCGCCAGCCTGATCTGGCAGGGCGCGGCGGTGCTCATCTGGGGCAAGAACCCGCTCAAGCTCGAACAGTTCGTGACCATGCCCGCCCTGCGCATGGGGCCGGTGTTCCTGGGGCCCAACACCGTCACCTCCCTGGTGCTGGCAGTGGCCAGCGTGGCCGTGCTCTCCGCCTTCCTGGGCCTCACCCGCACGGGGCGCGCCATCCGCGCGGTCTCCATGAACGCACTAGCCGCCCGGCTGCAGGGCGTGAACCCGGTGCGCGCCCAGGCCCTCTCCTTCGCGCTCTCGGGCATCCTCTCGGCCCTGGCCGCCATGGCCATCGGGCCCCAGACCATGCTGCGCTACGACATGGGCTTCGGCCTGGGCCTCAAGGGCTTCGTGGCCGCCACCCTGGGCGGCTACACCTCCCTGGGCAAGGTCTTCTGCGGCGGGCTGCTGTTGGGAGTCATCGAAGCCTGCCTGACCCTGGCCTTCAGCGCCGACCTCAAGGAGACGCTGACCTATTCCCTGCTGGTAGCCCTGCTGGTGCTGGCCCCCACCCCGCAGAGCAGGCAGCAGAAGGTCTAGCCCGTGCGCCGCGAAATCCGCTCCCTCGCTTTCTTCCTTGGGGCCGTGGCCCTGGTGGGCGCGTTTCTGCCCAACGTGCACCTGCTGGCGCTGAACCAGCACCTGTTCCTGGCGCTCAACGTGCTGGCGCTCAACTTCTGCCTGGGGCTGGGCGGGCAGGCTTCCATGGCTTCGGGCGCGTTCTGCGGGCTGGGCGCTTACGGCTCCGTGATCCTGCATTCGCTGTGGCCGCAGGGCACGCTCCTCATCGTGCCCGCCGTGGCGGCCTGCGCCTATTTCGCCGCCGCCTGGATCAGCAAGCCCCTGGAGAAGCTCGGCGAGGGTTTCCTGGCCATGGCCACGCTCTGCCTCTGCCTGATCTTCGTGAACCTGGTGCTGGCCTTCTCCGCCGTGACCGGCGGCTCCAACGGCATGATGGTCTCCGTGAGCCCTTCGCTGCCCCTGCTGGGCGAAATCAAGGGCGACCGGGCCAACTTCGCGGCCCTGCTCTTCCTGCTCGCCCTGGGCGGCTACATCTTCGCCGCGATCCGCGATTCGCGCCTGGGCCG
>JBKICO010000282.1:0-3852 GCA_046567065.1 Acidobacteriota bacterium | reverse complement strand
CGACCACAAGTCCCCCGAGGTGATCCAGATCGAGACGGCCATGGGCTCCGCCGTGTCCGCCTTCGAGTCGGCCCAGGCCATCAAGGTGCCGCGCACCCGCTTCGCGCCCGTGAAAACCACGGCGGACCTGCTGGTGGTCATGTCCGACTGCTACGAGGTCAGCCCGGAGAGGACCGTGGTGCCCGCCAGCGCGCACAAGGGGCCCATGCCCGTGGTGCATCTGGACGGCCACTTCTACAAGCGCATCGACGATTTCAGCGCCCGCTTCCCGCACGGGGCGCCTTCGCTCAAGGATTGTTCCTGCCTGACAGTCAAAGGAGACGTGGTATTCGGCAAAAACGTCACCGTCAGCGGCACTGCCACGGTGATCAACGCCTCGGGCGCCCAGGTGCACATCCCGGACGGAACGGCGCTCACGGGGGAAGTGAGGTTCTAGGCCATGCGCGTTCTTCTGGTGGAAGACGACCCGCAAGCCGCCTCCTATCTGGTGAAGGGCCTCAAGGAGCAGGGCCTCACCGTGGACCACGTGGCCGACGGGCGTGAGGGCCTGATCCGGGCCACGGCGGGCGGCTATGACGTGATCGTGCTGGACAGGATGCTGCCCAACCTGGACGGGCTCTCAATTCTCAAGGCCGTACGCGCCGCCGGGGACACCACGCCAGTGCTGGTGCTCTCGGCCCTCTCCGACGTGGACGCCCGCGTGGAGGGCCTGCGCGCCGGAGGCGACGACTACCTGACCAAGCCCTTCGCCTTCGCGGAGCTCATGGCCCGCATCGAGTCCCTGGGCAGGCGCGGCCGCGCCGAGAAGATGCTCACCGTGCTCCAGGTGGCCGACCTGGAGCTGGACCTCACCGCCCGCACCGTGAAGCGCGCGGGCAAGCCCATCGACTTGAAGCCCAAGGAGTTCTCCCTGCTGGAGTACTTCATGCGCCACGCCGGGCAGGTGGTCACGCGGACCATGCTCCTGGAGCGCGTCTGGGACTACGCCTTCGACCCCCAGACCAACGTCATCGACGTGCACGTCTCCCGGCTGCGCAGCAAGGTCGACAAGGACTTCGACAAGCCCCTTATCCACACCGTGAGGGGGGCGGGGTACATCCTGCGTGATCCGTCTGAAGCTGCTTAAGTCGTTCAGCTTCCGCCTGGCCATGTGGTACGTGGGCATCTTCGCCCTGACTGCCACCGTGGTCTTCGGATTCATCTATTGGGCGGCGGTGACCTTCATGATCCGCCAGACCGACGAAATCATCGAAAGCGAGACCTGGGGGCTGGTGGAGCAGTACGACGAGCGCGGCCTGGCCGCGCTCTCCATGCAGATCTCCAGCCGCCAGCGCAGCGGTTCATCCCAGGCCAACATCTACCTCCTGGTGGACCGCGAGTTCCACTACCTGGCGGGCAACATGCGCCTGTGGCCCAAATCCATCGAGCCGCGCGGCTTCCCGGAGTGGCACACCATCTCCGTCACCGCCGAGGACGTGGCCAAGCCCCTGGAGGCGCGGGTGTTCGTGGTCACGCTCATGGGCAAGGTGCACATGCTGGTGGGCCGCGAGCTCTCCGACGTGCTACGCGCCCAGGCCATCATGGCCCGGGCCATGGCCATCGGGCTTTTGTGCACGGTGCTCATGGGCCTGGTCTGGGGCCAGATGATGAGCAACAAGCTGCTGCGCCGCCTGGACGACGTCAACCGCGCCAGCCGCAAGATCATGGGCGGCACCTTCACCCAGCGCATCCCGCTCACGGGCTCCGGCGACGAATTCGACAGCCTGGCCAAGAACCTCAACGACATGCTCGACCGCATCGGCGAGCTGGTGGTGGCCGTGCGCCAGGTGGGCGACAACATCGCCCACGACCTGCGCAGCCCGCTCACCCGCCTGCGCTCCCGCCTGGAGCTTGCCCTCCTGGAGGACCCGGACCCCGCGGCCCAGCGCCAGGCCATCGAGGACGCCATCGACCAGGCCGAAGCCATCATCGCCACCTTCAACGCCCTGCTGACCATCGCCCGGGCCGAGGCCGCCGCCGCGCGCGACGCCTTCGAGCAACTGGATCTGGCCACGCTCGTGCAGGACGCGGCCGAACTGTACGAACCCCTGGCCGAGGACAAGTCCATCACCCTGACCCTCAACCTGGAGACGGGGGCGCAGGTGCTGGGCAACCGCCACCTGCTCTCCCAGGCGGTGGCCAACCTGCTGGACAACGCCGTGAAGTACACGCCCGAGGGCGGGGCCATCCGGGTGGAGGTGGCCTCCGGGGAGGGCGAGTCCGTGCTGACGGTGGCGGACAGCGGACCCGGCGTGCCCGAAGCCGAGCGGGGCAAGGTGCTCTCGCGCTTCTACCGGCTGGACCAGAGCCGCAACACCCCGGGCTCGGGCCTCGGGCTCTCGCTGGTGGCCGCCGTGGCCCGGCTGCACGGCGGCAGGCTGGAGCTGGCCGACAACGCCCCGGGCCTCAAGATCAGTCTTTCGGTCCCCGCCTTGCACGCAGGATGAACATCCGCTCATGACGGGTTGAAGACAAAACCAGGGTACCGGGTTACCAACGCCGGTGCGGGGCAGCGAAGCCGCCCCGCTCCATGAATCCGCCTCGCTGAGCACCGCTGGCGATGCCCCGGGCCGGGCCAGCCGGCGGCTCAAGGATGAACATCAGTTCATCCGCGGGAAATATTCCTGTCATTCGCGGACTTTAATTGCTCCCATCACGGGCACTGACCGCCCAACACCAGGAGAAGACCATGTTAAGGACGAAGCTCATCCGTATCGCTCTCACCAGCTCTCTTCTCGTCCTGTTCACCGTTGGCCAGGCGCTGGCCGAACTGCCCAAGCTGGCCGACCTGGCCGAAAAGGCCGGGCCCGCCGTGGTGAACATCTTCACCGAAACCATTCCCAAACAGCAGCCGCGCACGCAGCGCAACATCCCGCGCGGCACCCCCTTCGACGACTTCTTCGACCAGTTCGACCAGTACTTCAACCGCGACCAGCAACAGCAGCAGCGCAGCCGCTCGCTTGGTTCCGGCTTCCTGATCTCGGCCGACGGCTACATCCTGACCAACAACCACGTGGTGGAGAAGGCCGACCGCATCAACGTGAAGCTCCAGAAGGGCGAGAAGACCATCGCCGCCAAGGTCATCGGCACCGACCCCGAGACCGACCTGGCGCTCATCAAGATCGACAACGGCTCCAGCCTGCCCTTCCTCAAGCTGGGCGACTCCGCCAAAATGCGCGTGGGCGATTGGATCATGGCCATTGGCAACCCCTTCGGCCTGTCCCACACGGTCACGGCGGGCATCATCTCGGCCAAGGGCCGCGTGATCGGCGCGGGCCCCTACGACGACTTCATCCAGACCGACGCCTCCATCAACCCGGGCAACTCCGGCGGCCCGCTGCTCAACCTGGATGGCGAGGTCATCGGCATCAACACGGCCATCGTCTCCTCGGGGCAGGGCATCGGCTTCGCCGTCCCCTCCAACATCGCCAAGGAGGTGGTGGCCCAGCTCAAGAGCAAGGGCAAGGTGCGC
The DNA here is from genome assembly GCA_046567065.1 of Acidobacteriota bacterium. GTDB lineage: Bacteria > Desulfobacterota > Desulfovibrionia > Desulfovibrionales > Desulfovibrionaceae > Fundidesulfovibrio. The sequence goes on along the minus strand of JBKICO010000282.1, from coordinate 341 downwards.
CGCGGCATGATGGGCGTGACCATCCAGTCCATCGACGAAAACACCGCCAAGGCCCTGGGCCTGCCCTCCACCCACGGCGCGCTGGTCAGCCAGGTGAGCCCGGGCAGCCCGGCCGAGAAGGCGGGCATCGTCTCCGGCGACGTGATCACCGAGGTCAACGGCCAGGCCGTCACCGACTCCCACGAGCTCACCGCGCGTATCGGCACCATGGCCCCCGGCGACACCGTGAGCGCCACCCTGCTGCGCAAGGGCCAGAGCAAGTCCGTGAAGGTCACCCTCACCGAGCGTGACGCCAAGAAGCTCGGCAAGGGCGAGGAGCAGGACCAGGGCGACGAGTCCAG
>JBKICO010000281.1:0-5268 GCA_046567065.1 Acidobacteriota bacterium | reverse complement strand
GTGGAGGACGTGGAGCGCGGCGAGGTGCTGGCAAGGCCCGGCACGCTGTTCCCCTCCCTGGCCTGGAACATGGAGGTCACCTGCCTGCCCTCGGCCCACCGGGGCCTGCGCCACAGGGGCGAGGTGCACTTCCACCACGGCACCCGCGAGGTCATGGCCCGGCTCTACTTCCTGGACCGCGACAAGCTGGAGCCAGGGCAGACCGCCCTGTGCCAGGCGCGCTTCGAGTCGCCCCTGGCGGGCGTCACAGGGGACCGCTGCGTCATGCGGGCCTTCTCGCCCCTGCGCACCGTGGCGGGCGGCACCATCATCTCCCCCCTGGCCGGGCGCGTGAAGCGCCACGGGCCGGAGCTGGCCCTGCTGGCCGCGCTGCCCGCCGCCGGGCCGGAGGAGCGCGTGGCCCTGCACCTCAAGCTGCGCGGGCGCGAGGGCGCCAGCTTCGCCGCGCTCATGGTGCTCACGGGGCTTGAGAGCCGCGAGTTGGAGAAGGCCCTGCAGGGCTTCTCCGGCAAGGGCAAGGCCAGCCTGTGGGACAAGGAGGCCAAGCAGTGGATCTCCGGCGAGGTCCTGGACGAACTCTCCGCCGGGCTGCTCGAGCACCTGGCCGCCTTCCACAAGCGCGAGCCGCTCAAGCAGGGCGTGGCCCGGGGCGAGCTGGCCTCCACCTGGGGCAGGGGGCTGCACCCCAAGCTCATGCATTTCCTGGCCGAGCGGCTGATCAAAGCCGGGAAGATCGTGCAGGAGCAGGAGCTCATGCGCCTGCCGGAGCACAGCGTGAGCCTGGGCACGGACCAGGCCGACCTGCGCCAGCGCATGCTGGGCGTCTACGAGCAGGGCGGGCTGACCCCGCCCAACTACAAGGACGTGCTGGAACTGCTGGGCGTGGGCCAGAAGGAGGCCCAGCCCGTGTACAAGCTCCTGCAGGACCAGGGCCTTATCGCCCGCATCAAGGAGGACATGTACTTCGCCACCTCCGCGCTGGAGGGGCTCAAGAAGAGCGTGGCCGCCTACTTCGCGGAGCACAAGGAGCTCGGCCCCCAGGATTTCCGCGAGCTCACGAACCTGACGCGCAAGTTCTCCATTCCTTTGCTGGAATATTTGGACAAGGAGAAAGTGACCATGCGCGTGGGGGACAAACGCCTGCCCAGGGCCTTGTAGGGGTCGACGCCAGCCCGCACTTGATTTTTTCGCCAGTGGGGCTACACCCCGAAAGCCCCGCGGGGCGCAACCCATCACCCTAAGGAGACCCCAATGGCCCGCAAAGCCTTATTGACCGCCCTGGCCCTGATCCTCGCCCTGGCCGTGCCCGCCTTCGCCCAGCAGAAGGGCGGGGACAAGAAGGCCGCCGCGTCGAGCGCCGCTTCCGCCACCCCCCGCTCCACCGTGAGCAACTTCGGCCAGCGCTGGAACACCATGACCGACAAGGAGCGTGAGCTGTACCTCGAGGGCATGGCCTTCGCCTTCCGCACGGTCTGCATGAGCGCCGTCATGACCCTGGATTCCGCCAAGACCAACCCCCAGGAAGCCGACAAGGCCTTCCGCGAGTGCTTCAGCGGCTGGTTCCCCTATCGCCCCTACGATGTGAAGCAGGCCATGAACGCCATCTACCAAGACAAGGCCAACAACATCATCCCCTTCGACATCGCCTACGGCCAGGCCCTGCTCAAGGTGAAGGGCGACCCCATCGAGGACAACCTGAACAAGCTGCGCCAGGATCTGGCCAAGCACGCGAAATAGCCCAAGGCCTGAAGACTGTGACCGCGCTGGATCTGCAGGTGGGCCAAGCCCTGGGCATCAGGCCCGAGGGCGAAGGCCCGGCCCCGGTTCTGGTGGGGGGCGGCTTCGAGGTGTTCTTCTTCTACGGAGGGCTCTCGCGGGAGGAGGTGCTGGGGTTCGCCACCGGCGCCGTCTCCTGCGGGGTCTACGTGGAGGACGCCGTCCCGGTGCTGGTGCTTGATATCGAGAACTTCGGCGGGCTGGAGGTGGCCTTCAACATCTTCGTCGAGCCCGAGGACAAGCGCCGCCAGTTCTTCGAGGCCACTCCCGCCGGAAGCACGGCCCACATCGTGCTCTGCGACCATCCCGGCTCGGTGGTGCAGGCCGTGCGCCTGATCCGGCCCGGAGTCCAGGCCATCGCCGAGATCAAGAAGGCCTGTTTCGACCAGCTCACCCTCTACAGAAACCTCTCCCAGTGCTTCCAGGCCATGGCCCGCATTTATGGTTCCATCAGCCCCGAGGAGATGCGCCGCATGGTCACCATGCGCCCCGCCTGATCCAGGGGCGGTGACGCCCCGTCCCGGGGGTCGCCTGAAAAGGAAATGACCCGGTGTGGCCGTTTGGGCCGCACCGGGTCATTTTTTTTGTTCTTCCTGCGCGGCGTTGCGCCGTGTGGCTCGCTATGCCGGGCGGGAACCCGGCGGGCGGGCAGACCGTGGCCCTTGGTGCCGCTGCGCCGGCGCGGCTCCCGTTTTGTGCGCCCGGGGTGTGAAGCCGGTAACCGGGAGCGGGCCTGCCGCGTCTCGTTGTGGGGGCGGCGGCCCGGGGTTACTTGCCCTTGTAGTTGCGCACCTGCTCGTGCAGGGCCTCGCGCATCACGTCCTGGTTGACGCGGTGCTCCTCGGCCTCGCGCACCAGGGCGTCGAACTTGGCCTTGTACTCGGGGGAGTTCTTGTCCATGCCGCTGTTCTCCAGGGCGTGGAGGCGATTCATGGTGTCGCGGTAACTGGCGCGCTCCATGCGTATGGCCGCCTCGATCTGATCGGGGAGCATGGAGGAGTAGTCCACCTTGTCGGCGAAGGCGGCGGTGGAGAGGGCCAGGGATGCCGCGATGGCGGCGGCGATGAGCAATGTTTTCGCGGTGCGCATGGTATCCTCGTGAATTTCGAGCGGTGCTCCATGCTACCAGACAACAACCTGCTCGGACAATGCGTTTTTTCGCGGGGTGCGGCCCAGCGTCGGCGTTCATTTGCAGGGAAGACCTCTAATGCCCCTAAAGATTGCCCCAAAGTGACCGGGCATGTTACCTGTAAATCGCAATCCAATGAAAACACGCCGTCACATATTGACGTGGAGGTATTCAATGCATCGTTTCATCGCCTGCCTGCTGCTGGCCGGTGCTTGCGTCTTGTGCTGGGCGCAGCCGCCGGGCCTTGCGCAGAACCGCATCACGCAGGATGAGCTTGCGAAGCTGGCCGACAAGGTGAAAGCCCAGCGCGACGCCTACCTGAGCTTCGAGAACGCCGAACAGGAGGCCGCCCAGGACGGACATCCCGAACGCGCGGCAGTGTTCCGCGAGGCCAAGCTCAAAGCCAGGATGAAATTCCTGGCCCTCGACGCCGACCTGAAGAAGGCGTTGGAAGCCAAAAGCGCCCAGGACAAGGCGGACCAGCGGGCGGCCATAGAACACTGACCCGGCCGATGGGCGGCGTGCGGCGTCCGCGCCCATCCGGCACAGCCTGGCGTCGCGGCGTCCGTGTCCGCCCGGCCCCCCTCCGGCTGCGGGCCTTCACCCCCGGCCGTCTTTCCGGATATCCGCCCCCGCGCGGCGCTCAGCCACGCGGGGCATCCCCATCCGCATTGGTTTCCTCCAGGTGTGAAACAGGAAAGCCTGATGCGCGGAGGCGCCGTTGCCGCACCACGGGGCTTTTTTACATTTTACGCAATGTACGTTCGAATTCGCGGCATGCGTCGCCCGCTCGGCGGGGCAGCCTGGAATGCGGTACATGATCCAGCAGGACCGCCGCGGTATGAATTTGCGAACATGTCGTGATAAGCGTGATTTTTCTTGCGTCCTGGCCTGTGCTTGGTAATAGTCCGTAAAACGTCTTTAATTGCGGCAGTCTGCCCAGCCCGGCGGGGAGTGCGGGCGTATCGATTTCTCCCCAGTTGTGATCCAGATCACATTTTCCTGGATGCCCTTGAGCTACGATGCTTGCCAGTCGCAAACGCCCGGACGCAGGCCCGGGCAAGCCCACAGGAGGACGCCGCATGAGCAATTCCCCGCCTAAGCAGTCAGGAAGAACAAACTGGTTCGCCGTGGCCATGGTGCTGGCGGCCGTCATCGTGCTGGGCGCGGGCGGCGCCTACACCATGCAGGCCACAGACACGGCGGCGTTTTGCTCCAGTTGCCACTCCATGAGCGAAGAAGCCTGGACCTACCAGAACTCCGGGCACGTGAAGGTCACCTGCAACGATTGCCACGCCCCCAACAACCTGGCCGCCAAGATTCCCTTCAAGGCCGCCGCCGGGGCCAGCGACGCCTGGAGCACCGTGACCAAGAACATCCCGGACGTGATCCACGCCAACAAGCTCCACAAGGACGTCATCCAGGCCAACTGCCTGCGTTGCCACGGGGCCACCGTCTCCACCGTGGCCATGGACTCCAAGCCCTACTGCGTGGACTGTCACCGGTCCGTGCCGCACAAGTCCCGCACCCCCATATCCACAAGGAAGGTCGCCGATGGCTAAGAACAAGCTTTTGCTGGCGTTGCTCGCGGCTGCGGGCCTGAGCGTGATCATGGCCGGTTGCGGCCAGCAGGCCGAGGCCCCCAAGCCCCCCGTGTACAAAACCGGGCTCAAGAGCGACGAGGTCTCCAACAAGGCCTTCGAGAAGATCTTCCCGGCCCAGTGGCTCACCTACCAGCGCAACAACCAGGACGACCTCAAGCAACTCACCGATTACGGCGGCCCCGTGCCCTGGGACAAGAACGACACCGTGCACCAGCCCCCCAAGGGCAACCCCAAGGCCGGGCAGCCCTACCTGAAGAACCTCTGGCTGGGCTACCCCTTCAGCTTCGAATACAAGAAGGCGCGCGGCCACACCTACGCCATCCAGGACATCGAGAACACCGACCGCATCAACCGCTACTCCGAGCAGGCCGGGCTTCCCACCACCTGCTGGAACTGCAAGACCAACAAGATGGCCGGGTGGGTGCAGGAGTACGGCGACAAGGTCTGGACCATGGAGTTCAACTCCTTCCGCCAGAAGCAGGACATGAAGGACAACACCATCGGCTGTCCCTACTGCCATGACCCGGCCGACATGAAGCTGCGTATCTCCTCCATTCCGCTCAAGGACGCCTTCCAGAAGCTCGGCGTGGACCTGACCAAGGCCTCCCGCAACGAGATGCGCTCCTACGTGTGCGCCCAGTGCCACGTGGAGTACTACTTCCAGGAGGCCAAGTTCGGCGCGGCCAAGAAGCCCGTCTTCCCCTGGACCACCGGCGCCACGCAGGACAAGCCCTTCGCCGGCGTGGACCCCGAGAACAT
>JBKICO010000280.1:0-2887 GCA_046567065.1 Acidobacteriota bacterium | reverse complement strand
TGGGGCCGACGATCACGTCGCAGGCCTGGAAGGCCTCCAGGAAGTCCTGGCGGATCAGGCGGCGCACCTGGGCGGCCTTGCGGTAGTAGGCGTCGTAGTAACCGGCCGAAAGCACGTAGGTGCCAAGCACAATGCGGCGCTGCACTTCCTCCCCGAAGCCTTCGGAGCGCGACATCTCGTAGAGGTCGCGCAGGTCCTTGGCGTCGGGGTGGCGGAAGCCGTAGCGCACGCCGTCGAAGCGCGCCAGGTTGGAGCTGGCCTCGGCCATGGCCACTATGTAGTAGGTGGCGATGGCGTATTTGGTGTGCGGCAGCTTGACGGGCACGATCTGCGCCCCCAGCCCCTTGGTGGCCTCCACGGCCTGCTCGCAGCAGGCGCGCACCTCGGGGGTGAGGCCCTCGCCCCAATATTCTTCGGGCAGGCCCAGGCGCAGGCCCTGCAAGTCCTTGCGGGCGGCGGTCTGTGCCACGAAATCAGGCACCTCGCGCGGGGCGGAGGTGGAGTCCTTGGGGTCGTGGCCGGACATCACCTGCAGCATGACGGCGCAGTCCTCGGCGGTGCGGGCCAGCGGGCCGACCTGATCCAGGCTGGAGCCGTAGGCCACCACGCCGTAGCGCGAGATGCGCCCGTAGGTGGGCTTGATGCCCATGACGCCGCAGAAGGAGGCGGGCAGGCGGATGGAGCCGCCCGTATCCGTGCCCAGGGCCGCGAAGCACTGCCCGGCGGCCACGGTGGCCCCGGAGCCGCCGCTGGAGCCGCCCGGCACCTTCTCCAGGTTCCAGGGGTTGCGCGTCTTCTGGAAGGCGGAATTCTCCGTGGAGGAGCCCATGGCGAACTCGTCCATGTTGGCCTTGCCCAGCAGGATGGCCCCGGCCTCCTTGAGGCGCTCTACGCAGGTGGCGTCGTAGAAGGGCACAAAATTTTCCAGGATGCGCGAGGCGCAGGTGGTGGCCACGCCCTTGGTGCAGATGGCGTCCTTGACCACCACGGGCACGCCCCACAAGGGCTTGGAGGCGTCCGGCCCGGCGGCGTCCATGGCCTGGGCCTGTTCGAGCGCGGCCTCGCCGGTGACGGTGAGCAGGGCCTCGATGGCGGGTTCAGTGTCGGCGATGCGCTCCAGGCAGGCGGTGACCGCGTCGGTGGCGCTCACGGAGCCGCCGGCCAGCTTGCCGCGCAGCCCGGCCAGGGAAAGCGAGAGAATGTCGGACATGAGCGTATCCTTATCCGGCGACGATCTTGGGCACGATGAAGTACGTCCCGTCGGTTTCGGGCGCGCCGGAGAGGATGTCCGAACGCTGGAAGGTCTTTTCGGCCACGTCGGCGCGCAGGGGCGTGGGGTGCTCCACGGGGCTGTAGAGCGGCTCCACCCCGGCGGTGTCGCAGGACTCGAGGGTTTCCATATAGGAGAGAATGTCGCCGATCTGCCCGGCGATCCGTTCGAGCTTGTCTTCCGGCAGGCGCAGGCGGGCCAGCGCGGCCACCTTGGCGGCCTGTTGGGGCGTGAATTTCATGCGGGGCTCCTTGGATGCGAACCACAGGTCTTTAGCTTCTCGGGCTTTGGAGCGCAAGAAGCGCGGACGCCGGGGGTGGCGTCCGCGCTTCGTTGGTTGCGATATGGGGTCCGGTTTCTATCGGGCCAGAATCTACTGGCCGGGCTGCGGCGCGGGCCTCGGCGCGGCCGGAGCCGGTGCCGGAGCGGGCGCGGCCTGTATGGTGCCCGGGGCAGCGGGCGGAACAGCGCCCGCGGCGGGCTTGTTGGTGGCGGCGTCCAGGCGCTCCTTGAAGCCCTCGCGGTCAACCGCGGCCAGCCCTTCCACCGAGGGGCGCAGGAAGTGCATGGCCATGCGCGCGTGCCCGGAGCCGTCCCAGGTGATGGGGGCCAGGGCCCACTCCATCTTCTTGGAGGCCTCGTTCAGGCGGGCGGTGACTTCCGAGGGGGCCGGGTCCTTCGGGATGGCCCCCGTATTGGCGGCCAGGCGGATGAAGTCGAAGCCCAGGGCGCTCCAGAAGTCGGGCTCGCCATGCTTGTCCCTGGCCAGTTGGGAGCGCAGCTCGCCCACCGCCTTGGAAGGGGACTGCGCCCACCAGGCCCCGGAGCAGAAGGCGTAGCGGTAGTTGGGCGGGGAGATGTTGGGCTTCTGCGCGCCGCCCAGGGCCTCGGTCCAGAGCTGGGGGCCAAGGATGATCAGGGAGTCGGCCTGGTAGTACTGCAGCTGGCCGATGATGTGGTCGGCGCGCTGGAGCTCGTCCGGGATGAACACGGCCTGGAAGTCGGGGCGCACGTTGAAGCTCTTGCCGTCGGTGCCCTTGGGCGTGGCCCTGACCATGGTGCGCACGATCTCGCCCCACTTGGGCACGTCCTGCGGGGGGTAGGGCTGGATGGATGTCACCTCGCCGCCGCGCGCGGCCACGGCGGAGGTGAAGGCGTCGGCCAGGCGCTTGCCCATGCGGTCCTCGGGGTAGAGCACGCCGAACTTGTTCAGGCCCTCCTCGATGGGCAGGTTCAGCACGGCGTTGACCTCGTCGGCGGGGCTCCAGAAGAAGCGCCAGATCTGCTTGCCTTCCTCGGCGTCGGCCACCTCGGGCGTGAAGGAGAGGAACACCCTGCGGGAGAGCTCGCCGCTCTGGGGCAGGTTCTTGAAGTAGCTGGCGTGCATGGGGCCGCCCACGAGCATGACCTCATGGGGCAGGGCCACGAGCTGGTCCACGTAGTTGGGGTCGTCGGTGTTGATGACGCGGATGTCCATCTGGATGCCCTGGGCCGCCAACTGGGCCTTGGCCGCGTTGGCCCCGGCCAGGACCTTGCCCGCCAGCCCGCGCAGCTGCCCGGTCTGGGGCAGGAGCATGGCCACGGAGACGGCGCCCGGCTTCACGGGCTCCAGCTCCT
>JBKICO010000279.1:0-2699 GCA_046567065.1 Acidobacteriota bacterium | reverse complement strand
CCCGAGGAGATCCCCATGAGCTTCACCGACCGCACCGCCTTCGCCTTCGCCTCCCTCGGCCCCCTGGGGCGCATGCCCGCATCCGGCACCGTGGGCTCGCTCGCGGCCATGCTCGCCGCGCCCTGGCTGTTCCTGGACGCCTCCTTCCCGGCCCGGCTGTGCATCCTGGCCCTGGTGTTCCTGGGTGGCGGGCTGGCCTGCGACGTGGTCGAGCGCGTCACCTGCCGCAAGGACCCGGGCCTCTGCATCATCGACGAGGTGCTGGGGCAGTGGCTGGCCTACCTGTGCTTCCCGGCGCTGAGCGCGCGCCAGCTCGTCCTCGGGTTCGTGCTGTTCCGAATCTTCGACATCGCCAAGCCCTGGCCTGTGCGGGCCTCGGAAAACTGGCTGCCCGGAGGCTTCGGCGTGATGCTCGACGACGTTCTGGCGGGTGTTTACGCCGGATTATGCCTGGGGTTTCTGGTCTGGCTGGGTGTTTGAGTACACCGTGAACAGATTGTAACAGTTTTTTTTCCCTTTCCGGCCGGGAGCCCGGCCTGACCGGCCTTGCCTCTTCACCATTCGAGGCCGCCCGCAATTTCCCCCACGATAATAGTCTGTTGCCAGCCATGTGCGGCTTCTGCGCATCGGCCTCCACCCCACCTTGCGCGAGTCAATGTGACCCACTTCAAAAATGTAGGACTTACCCTTTTGTCGGGCCTGTGTCCTTATGACTCTTATGCCAGGGGTGGCATAAATTGACAGAATAATTCAACTTTATATAGCTCCGGCACAGATGATCTGTTCCTTCTTCCCCGGTTGAGGAACCAGGAGCAGACCCGGTTCCTCAACGAGAAACCCCATAAATAACCGGAGGGAAGCCGCATGTCCCGTCTTCTGCGCATCGACACCAGCAAACAGTCCTACTCCTATAACCCCATGGGCGAATACGAAGGCCTGGGCGGCCGCGCGCTCAGCTCGCGCCTGGTCAGCCGCGAGGTTCCGCCCACCTGCCACCCCCTGGGCGCGAGGAACAAGCTGGTGCTGGCAACCGGCATGGTCACCGGCCGTCCCGCCGGCTCCTCGGGCCGCCTCTCGGTTGGCGGCAAGTCCCCGCTGACCGGAGGCATCAAGGAATCCAACGTTGGCGGTTCTTTCGCCCAGCGTTTGGCCCGGCTGGACCTGATGGGCGTGGTGCTGGAAGGCAAGCCCGGAGCTGACGCCGCCCCCGTGACCATCATCATCGGCAAGAACGACGTGACTTTCGAGGACGCCTCGGACCTGCGCTACCTGGGCACCTACGAGACCGTGAAGCGCCTGATGGCCAAGCACGGCGAGAAGGCCAGCGTGCTCTGCGTCGGGCCTGCGGGCGACACCTGCCGCCAGAACGCCTCCATCCAGGTCTCCGACCCCAACGGGCGTCCGGCCCGCGCCGCGGGCCGTGGCGGCCTGGGCGCGGTCATGGGCTCCAAGGGCGTCAAGGCCGTGGTGATCGTCGAATCGGGCACGAGCCCCGCCATCGCCGACAAGGAGGCCTTCAAGGCCGCCGCCAAGCGCTGGGTCGAGATCATCAAGGGCCACCCCGTCACCGCCGAGGCCCTGCCCAACCTGGGCACCGCCGTGCTGGTGAACATCCTCAACGAGGCGGGCGGCCTGCCCACCAAGAACTTCCGCTCCGGCCGCTTCGACAATGCGAGCGACATCAGCGGCGAGAAGATCGCCGAGCTCATCAAGGCGCGCGGCGGCGAAGTGAAGGAAGGCTGCCACGCGGGCTGCATCATCCAGTGCTCCCAGGCCTTCCACGACAAGGAAGGCAAGTACCTCACCAGCGGTTTCGAATACGAGACCGTCTGGGGCTTCGGCTCCAACATCCTGGTGAAGGACATCGACGACATCGCCATGCTCGACCGCGTCTGCGACGACCTGGGCCTGGACACCATCGAGACCGCCAACGCCATGGCCATGGCCATGGAAGCCGGGCTGGTCGCCTGGGGCGACGGCAAGGGCGCCATCGAGCTGCTCAAGAGCGTCTACGATCCCAAGAACCCCATGGGCCGCATCATCGGCGGCGGCACCAACTTCGTGGCCCAGGCCTACGGCATCGACCGCGTGCCCGTGGTCAAGAACCAGGCCATGCCCGCCTACGACCCGCGCGCCGTCAAGGGCGTGGGCATCACCTACGCCACCACCCCCATGGGCGCCGACCACACCGCCGGCTACTCCGTGGCCCAGAACATCCTGGGAGTGGGCGGCAACGTCAACCCGCTGACCAAGGACGGCCAGGTTGAGCTCTCCAAGGCCCTGCAGATCGCCACGGCGGCCATCGACGCCAGCGGCTTCTGCCTGTTCGTGGCCTTCGCCGTGCTGGACACCCCCGACGGCGTGGAGTGCATGTCCAACATGATCCAGGCCGCCTACGGCAAGCCCTTCACCGCGGACGACTTCATCAACCTGGGCAAGTCCATCCTGAAGGACGAGTTCGCCTTCAACGCGGCCGCGGGCTTCACTTCCGCCCACGACCAGCTGCCCGAGTTCATGTCCGAGAGCCTGCCTCCCCACAACGTCACCTGGGACTTCACCACCGAGGAGATGCAGGCCGTCAAGGCTGTCTAAGCCAATCCTTTACTCCTGGGGCGTCCCGCGTGTAGGATGCCCCAGGAACCCCACTTCGAACCGGGCGGGCCCAGGCCCGCCCATCACGAAAGCCATGCCCATTACAG
>JBKICO010000278.1:0-4076 GCA_046567065.1 Acidobacteriota bacterium | reverse complement strand
CAGGAAAAACCGCAGTTCACGCGCATTTCCCCCGCGGGCCTGCGCGAGTCCCACGTTCACGACGTCATCATCACCAAGGAATCCCCCAACTACAGGGTGGAGAGCTACTGATGCAACACGAAGAAACCGTCGTCATCCTGGACTACGGCTCCCAGTACACCCAGCTCATCGCGCGCCGGGTGCGCGAGGCGGGGGTCTATTCCGAGATCCACCCTTGCACGCTTTCCTCCGAGGCGCTCAAGGCCATCAAGCCCAAGGCCGTGATCCTTTCCGGCGGGCCCTGCAGCGTCAGCGACGAGGACGCCCCCCAGCTCGACAAGACCGTGCTGGAGCTCGGCGTGCCGGTGCTGGGCATCTGCTACGGCATGCAGCTCCTGGCCCACACCCTGGAGGGCGGCAAGGTCGCCTCCTCCAAGGAACGCGAGTACGGCCGGGCCGAGCTGACCCTCTCCGCCGGGAGCGTGCTGTGGGAAGGCGTGGACGCCGCCACCCCGCGTACGGTGTGGATGTCCCACGGCGACCACGTTGTGGCCATCCCCAAGGGGTTCAGCATCATCGCCAGGACCTCCAGCGTGGAGGCGGCGGCCATGGCCGACCCCTCGCGCAACATCTACGCCCTGCAGTTCCACCCCGAGGTGGCCCACACCGAGGACGGCGAGACCATTCTGCGCAACTTCCTGTTCAAGATCGCCAAGGTGAAGACCGGCTGGACCATGGCCAGCTTCGTCGAATCCGAGGTGGCGGCCCTTCGCGCGAAGCTGGGCGACGACCACGTGGTCTGCGCTCTCTCCGGCGGTGTGGACTCCACGGTGGTGGCGGTGCTGCTGCACAAGGCCATCGGCGATAGGCTGCACTGCATCTTCGTGAACAACGGCGTACTGCGCCAGGGAGAAGGGGAGGAGGTGGTCTCCTTCCTTACCGAACACTTCAAGTTGAACTTGAAGTATGTGCAGGCGCAGGACCTCTTCCTGGGCCGCCTGGAAGGCGTGGAAGACCCCGAAAAGAAACGCAAGATCATCGGCCACACCTTCATCGAGGTCTTCGAGCGCGAGGCCAAGGCCATCCCCGGCGTGAAGTGGCTGGCCCAGGGCACCCTCTACCCGGACGTGATCGAGTCCGTGAGCTTCAGGGGCGGGCCCTCGGTTGTCATCAAGAGCCACCACAACGTGGGCGGCCTGCCCGAGAAGATGGACCTCAAGCTGGTGGAGCCCCTGCGCGAGCTCTTCAAGGACGAGGTCCGCAAGGTGGCCTACGAGCTGGGCATGCCCGACTCCATCATCTGGCGCCACCCCTTCCCTGGGCCGGGCCTGGCCATCCGCATCATCGGCGCGATCACCCGCGAGCGCCTGGACATCCTGCGCAAGGCCGACAAGATCGTGCAGGCGGAGTTGCACGCCGCCGACTGGTACCGCAAGGTCTGGCAGGGTTTCGCGGTGCTCCTGCCGCTCAAGACCGTGGGCGTCATGGGCGACGACCGCACCTACGAGAACGTCTGCGCCCTGCGCATCGTGGATTCGCTGGACGCCATGACCGCGGACTGGTCCCGTGTGCCCACGGACATCCTGGCGCGCATCTCCAACCGCATCATAAACGAGGTCAAGGGCATCAACAGGGTCGTCCTGGACATCTCCTCCAAACCGCCCGCGACCATCGAGTGGGAGTAGGGCATGTTCTCCTCGGAGATGATCCTCATCCTGATCGTGGCGCTGGTGCTCATCGGCCCTTCCAAGCTGCCTGAGATCATGAAGATGGCCGCCAAGGGCCTATCCGAGATCCGGCGGCTCAGCCTGGAGGTCAAGTCCACCCTGCAGCAGGAAGTGGACAAGATCGACGCGGCCAAACGCATCGAGGAAGCCAAGAAGGAATACTTCGGGGACATCGAGAACGTGGTCAACGACACCGCGGCCCAGATCGAGCAGACCCAGGCGTTGCAAGAGCAGCCCGAAGTCCCGCAGGAGACCGCCGCTTCGGAGGTTCAGGAAGCAGCGCCCGAACCGGCCGTTGATGACAAGGCCGCCCAGGCCGAGGCCCCCAAGGCTCCGGAGGCGCAGGCCGAGGCCCCCAAGGACCCCAAGGAGAAACCCCATGCGTAAGGCACAGGTGGTTCGCAGCACCAAGGAGACCTCCATCGAACTGGAGATCTGCCTGGACGGTTCCGGCTCGGCCGAAATCTCCACCGGCGTGGGCTTCGCGGACCACATGCTCACCTTGTTAAGCTTCTGGTCCGGGTTTGACCTGAAGATCTTCTGCAAGGGCGACCTGCACGTCGACGCGCACCACACCCTCGAGGACGTGGGTCTGTGCCTGGGCCAGGCCGTGGCCGAGGCCCTTGGCGACAAGGCCGGGATCAACCGGGTGGGCTTCAGCCGGTTCCCGCTGGACGAGGCCCTGTGCGAAGCCGTGGTGGACCTCTCCGGCAGGCCCTACCTGGTGTACGACGATACGCCCCTCCCGGCGGTGGTCGCCGGGGAGGAGAAGGATGTCTGGCGCGAGTTCTTCAAGTCCTTCGCCAACAAATGCCAGATGAACCTGCATGTTCGCATGCTCTACGGCAAGAACGGACACCACCTGCTGGAAGCGGCCTTCAAGGCCCTCGGCGTGGCCCTCAAGCACGCGGTGCGCCGCGAAGGGGCCGGGGTGCCAAGTACCAAAGGGAGCCTTGGCTGATGAGAACCTACCGCTCGCTGATCGTTCTTCTGGCGTTGATGCTGTTCGTCAGTGTTGCCTGCCAGCGCAAGCCCGCCCAGGTGGACAACAAGATCAACCCACAGTTCACGGTTGCCATCGCTCCCTTCACCGTGGCCAACGAACCCTGGGAGCTGATCTCCGGGTATCTGCCCGAGCATTCGGTGCCGCCCAAGGCCGAGGCTTTGGACGAACTGGACGCCATCCTCATCAAGGCGCTCAAGATCAGCCCCGAGCGCAACGTTCTGTCGGGCAACAAGGTCGCCAACTGCATGCAGGCAGTGCGCAAACCCGCCGACGCCACTCGCATGAGCACCATCAAGTACTGGCAGGAAGTGGGCAAGTGCATGGACGCCCAGTACCTGCTGGTGCCGGTCGCCGTGCACTGGAAGGAGCGCCAGGGCTCAGCTGCGGGCTCCACCAGCCCGGCCTGGGTCATCCTGGACCTGTACCTGGTCAACGTGAAGACCGGCGGCCTGGTCAACCACTTCCGCTACGACTACCAGCAGAAGGCCCTCACGGATAACATCCTGGAAGCCGACAAATTCTTCAAGCGCAAGGGCCAGTGGGTCACCGCGGCCGACCTCTCCAGGGAAGGCATCGAGAAGGGGCTCAAGGAGCTCGGTCTGTGATTCTGTACCCGGCCATCGACATCAAGGACGGCAAGTGCGTCCGCCTCAAGCAGGGGCTGGCCGACCAGGTGACCGTGTTCGACCCCGATCCGGTTTCCGCCGCCGGGCACTGGCTCGGATTGGGCGCCAAGGCCCTGCACGTAGTGGACCTGGACGGAGCCTTCGACGGCGAGCCCGTGAACATGAAGATCGTTGAGAACATCTGCCGCTCCTCCGGCGTGCCCGTGCAACTGGGCGGCGGCATCCGCGACATCGCCACGGCCAAGGCCTACGTGTCGGCGGGCGTCTCCCGCCTGCTCATCGGCACCCTGGCCCTGGCCGACCCGGATACTTTCGGGGCCATGTGCGCCGAGCTGCCCGGCAAGGTGGGCGTCTCCCTGGACGCCGACGGCGGCAGGCTCAAAACCAAAGGCTGGGTGGAGGACTCGGGCCTCACCGTGGATGACGTGATCCCGAGGCTCGAAGCCCAGGGCACGGCGTTCCTGGTCTACACCGACATCAGCCGAGACGGCATGCAGAGCGGGGTGAACCTCCAGGCCATGGAGTCCCTGCTTTCGAAGACCCGCCTGCCGGTGATCGCGGCCGGGGGCGTGGCCACCCTGGACGACCTCAAGGCCCTGGCCCCCCTGGCCTCGAAAGGCCTGGCCGGGGTCATCAGCGGGCGCGCCATCTACACCGGCACCCTGGATTTCTCCGAGGCCATGGCCTGGCTGGGCCAGCAAGCCGCCAACTAGCTTCTACGGTCCGAAGAGCCGCCTT
>JBKICO010000277.1:0-3350 GCA_046567065.1 Acidobacteriota bacterium | reverse complement strand
AGAGCACCGGTCCGCACGCCGATCCGCACACCGTCGTGCCCCCGCGCGGCAAGCTCTCGGACCTGCAGGTCGTGCAGTTGCGCTGTGACTGGGTCGCCATGGGGTGGGCCTTGGGGCGCACCAAGAAGGCCGCCAAGGCCGCGATGTGCGCCACCTACGGCGTCACGCCGGGGACGTTCCAGCAGCTGATCTACATGAAGCACCGGCCCCTCAACGAGGGCCCGATCGCCACCTACCAGCAGCGCGAGCTGGCCAAGGCCTTCGCCGTGCGGCAGCAGGAGTGCCCGCCGAAGTTGCGCGCCTCCAGGCAGCTCCCGCTGACGCTGTGGGAGGTCTGCAACACCCCGCAGGGATGGGCCGCCACGGCCAAGAACTGGGGCTACGACACCTCGCAGCCCGCGTACGAGCCGCCAGCCGGTGCCCAGCGCTAGGGCTGCTCGCCCATGCGGGGCACGCTGAGGGCGCCGCTCGCGTCCTGGTGCAGCTCGCCGCGCTCGAGCATGCTGTCGAGTGCCGTGCGGACCTGGATGCTGCGCCGGTCGCGCAGGTTCTCCTCAGGGGGCGGCAGCAGCGCCTGGGCCGAGGTGAGGACGGCGTTGCGCGTGGGCCACTGTCCGTCCATGTCGCGCCACTGGTGCAGCGCGATGAGGACGGCCCGCTGCGCGGCGCCTCGGGCGTCCACCTTCTTCTCGGGCATCTCATCGGTGTGCTCGACCACGCAGCTGGTGATGTCGTCGCCGTCCTCGTCCTGGCCCAGCACCAGGGGTTTCAGGCGGAAGGGCCACTGCATCCCGTCCTCGCCCCCCTTCAGCTTGGTGAGAGTCGCCACGCGGTCGTGCCCGTCGCGGGTGATCTCCATCTCGAAGTCGGCCGCGCCCCGCAGGCCCGACCAGCCGCGGGCGCCGCGCGCTGCGTCCTTGCCGCTGTGGTGGATCAGTAGCACCATGGCGCCGGCGCAGGCCTTGGAGAGGATGCGGCAGTGGCCCAGCAGCCGGCCCACGTCCTCGCCGCTGTTCTCGTTGCCGCCGGGCATGACCTGGGCCAGGGTGTCGAGGATGATGAGGGCCGGCGCGCCGCCGGGGCAGCCGGCGATCTGCTTGGCCAAGGCGCGGGCGTCGGCCACCTCGAGCAGGTTCGGGGCCTCGTCCACGAACCACATCTGCATGCCCCCGTTGGGGAGGGCTTCCAGGTCGTTCTCGCGGGCGTAGGCGCGCACGCGCTTGCGGAAGTCCTCCTGGCCCTCGGCGGTGACGTAGACTACCCGGGCCTGGGTGGACTTGGCGCCGCGCCAGGGGATGCCGCGGGCGACCGCGCCGGCCAGCTCCAGGGCGTAGAAGGACTTGCCGCTGGCGCTCTCGCCATAGATCACGCCGAGGTCGGCCTGGGGCAGGATTTTCTTGATCAGCCAGGAGATCCGACGGGCCCGGGTGAACTCCTCATAGGGCTGCAGCTCGAAGCGCGGCCGTTTCGTGGGGGGCTCACCCGGGCCGTCGGGCCTTCCCGGCGGTGCGTCCTCGCTGACGTCGTCGAAGTCGTCCAGGATCTTCTGGGGCGTGCGTGCCTTGGGCAGCGCCTTCTGGACATGCTCGACCCAGAGGTACTGCACGGCCCGGTCAAAGTCCTGGGAGCGGTGCGCCAGGGCGACTGCCATGCTGCCCGGCGCGTGCGCCAGGATGGAGAGGCACTCCTCGGGCGTGTAGCCGGACTCGAGCAGCTGGATCCCGGCCACGTGCAGGGCCAGGGAGTTGTCCCCGTCGACGTGGACCCCGGTCTCCAGGAAGTCACGCACGCTGTGCGGGAGTTCAGGCAGGGATGGAAGGAGGGCATCGTCGACGAGGTCGGGCACCTCGATCGAGATCACCGCGGCCTCGCGCTCCTTGGGCTTGCGGCGGTAGGTCTGCTCGAGCCACTGCAGCATCTTTGGCCGGATAGGGCCGAAGCGCGCGGTGTAGGGGCGATGCAGTTGGTCTCCGGTCACGGTCAGGAAGCGCGGGGTATGACCGTTGTAGAGCTCCACGCCGAGTTCGTGGTTGACGAAGTCCGAGTCGACCTTGCCGAGCCCTAGGATGCGCACGCCGCGCCCTGAGGGGCTGCGCTCGGCGTAGGAACTCATGCTGGCCAGGATGTCCTCCGCATCGGGCGTCAGGCAGCCGAACTCGTCGAAGCAGCCGTCGATGTCGACCCCGATCAGGTCCGTCGCATCGGTCAGCACCAGCCCCAGGCCGGCGTACTTGTCGGGGTGCTCGAGCAGCGCGTCCAGGGCGGTGCCGAAGTCGCACCACTGGGCCACGGCCTTGGTCGACAGCCCCGCGCCCGTGGTGGGGTGGTGCGGCACCTTGTCCCACTTCTGCCGGCGCTCGTTCCAGACAGCCTCCCAGACGGCCCAACGCGGCAGCGCCTTCAGCTCCTCGGGGATGGGTGTGGGGTCAAAGACTTGGCCGATGGGCGGCCTTGCGGGAGACGACATGCTGAACCTTTGCATGGGAACCAGGGGAGGGGGTTCCCGGCGCGCGCGGCGGTTCAGACCGCGCTCGGGAGCGACCCGTGCCGGGAGTGGGCGATGCTACGCCTCTTGTTCTACGGACGGCAAGCCATGAAAGCCTTCACGAACTCGACCGCTTGCGGCGCGACGAGGGTGTTGCCGTAGGCGCGCAGGCGTCCCACTCGGCTGGCAGCCCCATGAGCCAGCGGGAATGTGCCGGGTTCAACTGGCCGCCACTTTCCATCTCGGCATCCGAGCCAGTCTGTATCTCGCCAGTAACCATTAGTCGGGCCCGGGTCGCCAACACAGCCGCGTCCATCGGTGAAAGTCCTGCATGAAAGCCTCGTTTCTTGCGAGCGTGGGGCGCCTCGCCGCTGCCTTGAATCGAGGCCGTCGGCGTCGGCCATCCCGCAAGGTGAACCGCCACATCCGCCACCTTCAGCATTCTGGTTTTCCCGCAGATAAACCCTCCCCGTACGCCCTGCACGAGCGCGCGCTTTCCTTTGAGGCATAGGTTGGGGCCGATGTAGGTAGCGGTTTGCATGTTGCTCTCCTTCAGTCGAGGCCTGTTTCGGCTTCGGCGCTGCGCACCAGCTTCGCCGCGTGTTCGAAGGCCTGGGCGAGAGACTCCCGGCGCTCTCTGGACTTGGGGAGCCAGAAGGTGACCGCACTGCGGTCATCGTCCTCCGGCGGATGATGCAGCCGCTCGCTGCTGTGGAGCATGAACTGCACTGCGTGGTACACCACCTGGGTGTTGCTTTCCTTCCAGTACAGATTCACTTCGTCGGTGAGTTCCTGGCTGTAGACGTTCACTCGCATGTTGCTCTCCTTCAGTCGAAGATTTTCGGTTTGACCAGATCGACCAGCT
>JBKICO010000276.1:0-3678 GCA_046567065.1 Acidobacteriota bacterium | reverse complement strand
GAAGTGGGGCGGCAGGGCTAGGTGGGCGGCCACGTCGTCGCGCCCGGCCAGGTTGCGGGCGCGCAGCCAGGCGTCAAGGGTCTGGCCCTGGGGCAGGGCGGGCAGGTCCACGTAGATGGCGTCGAAATTGCGGCAGGCGACGAGGATGCGGTCGAAGTCCTCGGGGTCGGCGGCGTCGGCGAACTGGATGCCGGAGAGCTCGGCGGAGCGCTTCAGGGGGGACTTGCCGCCCGCGGTGCGCTCGTCGCTGTTGACGATGCCGATGCGCCAGTTGGGATGCGCCTGTTTGGCGGCCAGGGCCATGCGCAAGAGGGCGCTGGTTTTGCCCGCGCCCGAAGGCCCGGCCATGAGCTGGAACTTCTGCCTGAACTCGCCGTAGGGCTTCACCGTGGCCACCCGGCCGAGCTCCGCCAGCAGGGAGGGGTTCTGCGCGCCCTTGAGCTTGAGGAACAATCCGGTGAGCACCTGCTCCTCCACCTCTTCGCGCTCCAGGTGCTGCATGGCCATCTTGAGCCTGGGGGGCAGGGCGTCCAGGTCCAGGTGGGGCTTGAGCAGTGCGCTCAGGTGGCCCTTGATCTCGCACCACTCCTTCTCCCAGCCGCCGCGCGGGGCGCGGGCCGCCTGGGGGAGCTGGTCGTCCTCGCTGGCCGGTTTGGGGACTTCCAGGTCCTGGTCCACCGCAGCCATGATCTCGCAGTAGGACATGCCGTTCTCGCGGCGGGTCTGGTTGGAGAGGATGACCGCCTCGGGGCCCAGTTCCTTCTTGATCTGGGTCATGACCAGCGCCGCGCTCGCACCCCTGAATGTTTTAACCCGCATGGCTCAGTCCTATGATTGCAATGGATTGAAGCTTTATGTCCGCCGGTATTTCGGCCTGTGAGATCACCGGCAGCGTCGGGATGAACCTATTCAAAAGCTGGGCCAAGTGTGGCCTGGAAGTGGGCGTAACGAGCAGGACGGGCTGGCCTTCGCTGAGCATGGCGCGTTCCAGGTGCTGGTTGAGGTTGGTGATGAGCGACTGCGCCGAGCCCGGGTCCATGGCCATGTAGGAGCCGGTGTCCGTGCGGCGTATGGAGTCGCGGATGATGGTCTCCACGTTGGGGGCCAGGGTGAAGATGGGCAGCGCCGACTCCGAGGTGAGGAAGGGCTTCACGATGGAGCGGCCCATGCGCGAGCGCACGTATTCGGTGAGCTGGTCGGGGTCCTTGGTGGCGTGGCCGTAGTCCGCCAAAGTTTCGACGATGGTCAGCATGTCGCGCACGGAGACGCCTTCGCGCACCAGGTTCTGCAAAACCTTCTGCACCGCGCCCAGGTTGAGCACGCCGGGCACCAGCTCCTCCACGGCCTTGGGGGCGCGCTTGTGCAGGTTGTCCAGCAGGCTCTGCACCTCCTGGCGGCCCAGGAACTCGTGCAGGTTGCGCTTGAACACCTCGGTGAGGTGGGTGGAGATCACGGTGGCCGGGTCCACCACGGTGTAGCCCGCCAGCATGGCCTCCTCCTTGGAGGCGTCGGGAATCCACAGCGCGGGCAGGTTGAAGGCGGGCTCGCGGGTGTCCACGCCCTGGATGCGGTGCTTCACGTCGCCGGGGTCCATGGCCAGGAAGTGGTCGATGAGGATCTCTGCCGAGGCCACCTCGTTGCCCTTGATGAGCACGGCGTACTGGCCGGGCTTGAGCTGCAGGTTGTCGCGCAGGTGCAGCGACGGGATGATGACGCCCATGTCCAGGGCGAACTGGCGGCGGATGGAGCGTATGCGCGCCAGGAGGTTGCCGTTCTGGTCCTCGTCCACCAGGGGGATCAGGCCGTAGCCCACTTCCAGCTCCAGGGCGTCCAGGGGCAGCAGTTGCTGCACCTCCTCCGGGGTTTCCAGCTCCTGTGGCTTGGGCTTGTCGTCCTCGGCCTGGCCCTCGGCCAGGATGTCCTTCTGCTTCTTGCTCACGTGGGAGAGCAGGAACATGAGCCCCGCCAGCGCGCTGAAGGGGATGAAGGGCATGCCGGGCACCAGGCCGAAGAGCAGCAGGATGCCGCTGACCAGGCGCAGGGCCTTGGGGTGGAAGGTCAGCTGGGCGATGAACTCCTCGCCCATGCGCGCCTCGGCGGCCGCGCGGGAGACGATCAAACCCGCCGACGTGGAGATGATGATCGAGGGGATGATGGAAACCAGGCCGTCGCCGATGGTCAGGATGGTGTAGGTGGAGGCCGCCGTCTTCCAGTCCATGCCCTTCTGGAGCATGCCGATAAGGATGCCGCCCACGATGTTGATGACCGCGATGAGCATGGTCGCCTTCACGTCGCCCGAAACGAACTTGCCCGCGCCGTCCATGGCGCCGTAGAAGTCGGCCTCCTTGCGGATGGTCTCGCGGCGCCTGTTGGCCTGCTGTTCGGTGATGATGCCCGCGTTGAGGTCCGCCTCGATGGCCATCTGCTTGCCGGGCATGGCGTCCAGGGTGAAGCGGGCGGCCACCTCCGCGATGCGCGTGGTGCCCGCCACGATGACGGTCTTGTTGAGCGAGAACAGGATCAGGAACACCACCACGCCGATGACGTAGTTGCCGCCCACCACGAACTCGCCGAAGGCCCGGATGACCTGGCCCGCCGCGCTGGTGCCCTCGTCGCCGTGCAGCAGGATCAGGCGCGTGGAGGCCACGTTGAGCGAGAGGCGCATCAAGGTGGTGACCAGCAGCAGCGTGGGATAGATGGAGAATTCCAGGGGCGAGGTCATGAACATAGAGGTCACCAGCACCACGAGGCTGATGGAGATCGACAGCGTGAGCATCAGGTCGATGACCATGGTGGGCACCGGCACGAGCATGACGAACAGGATGAGTACCACGCCGCCCGCCAGCATGATGTCGCCCTGGTTGGAGAACCTCGCGTAGTTGATGTCCAGGATGTCGGTCTTGGCCATGTTTTTGACACCTTCCTAAGAGCTAACGGGGGATGCGGTTGCGGTACCTGTCCAGGGTGGCGAGCACTGCGGCCACGGCCTGGAAGAGTTCCTCGGGGATCACCTCCCCTACGTCCGAATCCTTATACAATGCCCGTGCCAGAGGCTTGTTCTCGCGCACGGGCACGCCGTTGTCGTAGGCGATGTCCTTGATCTTCTTGGCCAGGTGGTCGGCGCCCTTGGCCACCACGATGGGGGCCGGGGCGATGAGCGGGTTGTACTGCAGGGCCACCGCGATGTGGGTGGGGTTGGTGATGACCACGTCGGCCTTGGGCACGTTCTTGAGCATGCGCTTGCCCATGACCTCGAACATCTTCTGGCGCTGCTTGGACTTGACCTGCGGGTCGCCCTCCACGTTGCGCTGCTCGTCCTTCACCTCGCCCTTGGTCATCTTCATGCTCTCGGCGTAGTCCCAGCGGGTGTACCAGATGTCGAAGGCCGCGATGAGGGCCATGGGCACCAGGGTGTACCAGAGCATGGTCATGGAGCTCTGCAGGATGTACACGGCCAGGCCGTGGGCGTTGTTGTAGAACAGCGGGATGAAGCTGGCGAACTCCTTCTTGAGCACGATGTAGGGGGCTATGGCGATGGCGGCGGCCTGGGCCACCTGGCGGGCCAGGCGGACCAGGGCCTTTGGGTCGGCGAAGAGGGCCTTGAGGCCGTTCATGGGGTTGAAGAGCTTGCCCCACTCGAAGTTGGCCAGGTGGTTCACCCACAGGCTGCCCACCTGG
>JBKICO010000275.1:0-4628 GCA_046567065.1 Acidobacteriota bacterium | reverse complement strand
GTTCGCGGCCTCCGGGGATAAGCTACAGGTATGCCCGGTTGGCCTTCTTCCTGGCGGAGCGGCCCAGCAGGTAGCCGAACAGCCAACCGCCGAAGAACACTCCGGCCCCGGCCAGGAACCACTTCACGTCGGAAATGTCGCGCAGGGTCTCGTTCTCGCGGCGAAGGCGCTCCATCTCCTGCTTGGCGGCGTCGTGGGCGGCGCGCATCTCCTGGAAGCTCTTGGTCATTTCGGCCACGTTGGCGTTGGCCTTGGAGAGCGTCTCGTATTCCGACTTCAGCTTGGCGGCCTCGGACTGGCTGGCGGCAAGATTCTTCTGGAGGTTCTTGTTCTCCTCCTCGTACTTGCCGATGATGGCCTCGACCTTGCCCGCCTTCTCCACCAGGTCGGCGTTGCGGGCCTTGAAATCCTCGAACTGGACCTTCACCGGGGCTTCCGGCGAAAGGTAGCGCTTGAGCACCCAGCCTTCCTTGCCGGTGTCCGTACGGACCATGGCCCACTCGCCCTCGTCCCGGATTTTCTCGATGCGTGAGCCGCTCTTGACCATCTGGATGACCTTGTTGTCCAGAGAAGGCCCGGTCCGCACCGTTATCTCCTGCACGTCGGAAACATAGATCTGCTGCGCCCAGCCCTGGGTGGGCACCAACAGCAGCACAGCCAGGACCGCTATGTGTTTTCGGATACGCATCTTCATCCGCCGTGATTTCGATAAAAGGGGAGAGAACAGCTACCGGTCGCAGCACATATGCCGCAGGCCGGGGAAGTTAGTCAAGAACGCCCCGCAATACAAGAGCTTCCTCAGCGGGCAGTTGCTTTGCTCCTCCGGTTGCGATATCGCCTGGGCATGGAAGAAACTCAGAATGCCGCCCACTACATGACCATTATCGATATGGCCACCAGCTACCACGAACTGGCCGTGTTCCGCTCACGCTATTTCACCCTCATCGAGCGGACCCTCCCCAAGGAGGCCTGCCGCCTGGTCAAGGACCACTGGAACAAGAAAGCCAAGGACCCCAAGCTCCCCATCGCCCCGGCCGTCAAGGCCTGAGCGCCGACGCCCAGCCTATACGCGCCTAGCGCGCCTTCTTCGGCTCGAACGTGGCGGTCAGCCACGCGGCGGCCCTGTCCACGTAGGCCCCCTCCTTCACGCTGAGCAGCCAGCCCACAGCCCCGAGCGCCACGAACTTCATCCACGGCCCGAACGAGGCGAAGGCCACGTCCAGGTAGCTCAGCACCGGCTGGTGCACCAGATATATCGCGTAGGACGCGCCCGAGAGCCACAGCACCCAGGCCCTCTGCCCCACGCGCTCGGCCATGGGCGTGGCGAACAGCGCCACGAACAAGGCCAGCGTCCAGGCCAGGGAGGCGAACCAGGGCCTCGTCCAGCCCAGCAGCGACCACGCCAGGCACACGCCGCAGGCCCCGAAGATCAAGCCGCCCAGGTTCCTGTCCACGATCCAGGTGCGCCCGGGGCGCTCCTTCCAGAGCTGCGCCATCCACATGCCCATCAGGAACTCGGGCAGGCGCGAGGGCAGGTTGAAGCTGGAGAGGAAGGCCAGGGTGTCGCCCACGCCCCCCGGGGCCGCCCTGCCCCACATCTTGAGCGCCTCGGTGAGCGGCCAGGCGATGAGCGTGGCCCAGATGGTCAGCTTGGGCAGCCCGTAGCGCCGCGCCAGCTTGAGCAGCAGCGGCCAGGCCAGGGTGAACTGCATGAGCAGCCCCAGCCACCAGTAGGCCGCCGTGTTGGACATGAAGGACTGCGTGCGCAGCGGGTCCAGGAAGAACAGGTGGTACAGGGCCGAGGGCAGCCAGTCCGCCGGGTTGGTGACCCGGTAGACCACCGCGTTGCCCAGCACCACCAGCACCACGGCCACGTAGTAGTGCGGGCACAGCCGCCAGAGCCGCTTGGGCACGAAGCTCCTGAACGTCGGCACGGGGGCGGGGTTCTCCCCCACGTAGGGCATGGCCAACAGGAAGCTGGTCATCACGTTGAAGACCACCACGCCCAGGGCCAGGTCCACGAACAACTCGCCCAGCAGAGTCCCGGCGTAGGCCTCGCGCAGGGGGCCGATGCCCTGGAAGAGGTGGTGCAGAAAGATGCCGATCATGGCGAAGGCGCGGATGAAATGCAGTTGCGGGATGTCTTTCTTCATGCTGCCGACTCCTGGTGACTTGTCCGCTTCCCGTTAGAATACTTACTGTTTTATGTCCAGGCCAGTGCATCTCAGCCCGTGAAGCGGATGACCACCAGGGTCACGTCGTCCTGCTGGGGTGCGCCGTCCAGGAAGGTGCGCCAATCCTCGGTGATGGCCTCCATGACGGCCTGGGCGGGCTGCGCGGCGTTGGCCCGGATCACGGTGCGCAGGCGGTCCTTGCCGTACATGGAGCCGTCCGGGCCGAAGGCCTCCCACAGGCCGTCGGTGCCCAGCACCAGCACGCAGCCTTCGGGCCAGCCCTTCCGGCGTTCGGGCAGGTAGGCGCTCTCCTGGTCCACGGCCAGGGGCAGGCCCCGGCCCTTGAGTTCGCTGAAGGCGTCCGTGGCGGGGTCGTACAAGATGGCCGGATCGTGCCCGGCCCGGACCCACTCCAGGGTCTTGCGCGCCGGGTCCAGCACGAGCATGAACATGGTGATGAAGTGGCCCGCCCCGGCCACGTCGCGGGCCAGATGGCGGTTGAGGGTGGTCACGATGCGCGACGTGTCGGAGAGGCACAGCGCGGCCTGGCGCAGAAAGCCCCGTGCCGAGGCCATGAGCAGGGCCGAATCCATGCCGTGGCCCGAGACGTCCGCCACCACCACGGCCAGGCTGTCGCCCGCGAGCTCCAGAAAATCGTAGTAGTCGCCCCCGGTCTGGCCGGAGTAGACGGCGGCGGCGGCGATATCCAGCCCCGGGCGGGCGGGGATCTTGCCCGGCAGCAGGCTCCTCTGCACGGCCCGGGCCTGCTCCAGGGCGTTCATCAGGCTCACGCGGTGGCGCAGGCTCTCGATCATGGCGTTGGTGTGCGCCGCGATCACCCCGAATTCGTCCGCGGTGGCCACGGGGATGGAGCGGTCCAGCCGCCCCTGGCTCACCTCGTCCAGCACGGCGGTCTGCTCCTGCAGGAGCCTGCGAAGGTTCTCGGAATAGCGCAGGATCAGCCCGATGACCCCGCCCACCAGCACCGCGGTCACGAAGGTCACCTCCACCATCACGGAGCGCTTGGCCTCGGCCAGGGCCTGGGCCCCGCCGGAGTGCGTGGCCAGCCAGTCCACTGCGTTGTTCAGGATCAGGGTCAGCAGCGCCGCCACCATCAGCGTGGAACCCGTGGCCACCATGGCCAGCTTCCGGGCCATGGGGCGCACCTGCGCCGGGGGCTTGTGCCAGCTCTTGCGGCAGGCCGTGGCGATGATGTCCCGCTGGAGGCCCAGGGCCGCGTCCATGGCCAGGAAGAAGGCCACCGCCGTCATGCCCAGGAAGAGTTTCACCCCGCTGAAGAGAGGGAAGCCGCGCACCAGGGTGTTGAAGCCCATGGCCATGAGCCCGGCGGCCAGCCCCAGGCTGAAATCCACGCCGAACTGCCAGCCCACCCTGGCGAAGATGTGCCGCCTGTCCACCAGCAGCCTGAGCAGCGGGCCGCGCACGGCCAGGGCGGCCGAGTAGGACCCGAAGATGATCGCCCCCAACTCCACGGGGGGCAGAGACTCCATGAAGGGTCAGACGTGCCCGCCGTAGAGCGTGAGCAGCGCCGAGCCGATCAGGCAGCTCAGCCAGAGGCGGGGGGAGTGCGCGTTGTTTTCCATCCGTGAGCCTGCTTGCGGCGTGTGCGTTGTGTGGCCGCGCCCGCCCCGGGGAGCGGGCCGCTGGAACATATCACCGA
The DNA here is from genome assembly GCA_046567065.1 of Acidobacteriota bacterium. Taxonomy (GTDB): domain Bacteria; phylum Desulfobacterota; class Desulfovibrionia; order Desulfovibrionales; family Desulfovibrionaceae; genus Fundidesulfovibrio. Next base: position 773 of record JBKICO010000275.1, on the reverse strand, counting down.
CTATGGCTTTTTTGCGCCCGGTTGTCGACCTGAGGAGTCGAAAAAAGGCCCCCCGCTTTCGCGGGGGGCCTTGGTTACCTGCTGGCCGCCGTGATTAGTTGGCGGTGAGCTTCTTGTCGCCGTCCCAGACCTGGTCGGTCTTGGGCAAGGCCTTGAGGTAGGTGGTCCAGGTGTACTTCTTCAGGTTCTCAGGATCCATCTGCATCTTGCGGCTCCACTCCAGGATGGGGGGAACCAGGGCCTTGATGTCGCCTTCCAGGGTCTTGCTGATGCCGTAGTTGGTGGCCTGCTGGGCCAGGTCCGCGCTGCGGCGGGCGTACTCCTGGGAGCGGGCCAGGGTGTCCAGGGCCTTCACGGGGTTGTGGAAGCCCATGGAGTTCTCGGCGGAGATGATGTCCCACATCCACTGGGCGTGGCGGAGGTTCTCCTTGGCCTGGATCATCAGGCTGGCGGCGTCGGCGTTCTTGTCGCCCTTGTATTCGCTGGCCTGGCGCACGGCCTCGTGGGCGCGGATCACGTATTCGGCGGCCTTGTTGAGCTGGTCGTGCACCTTGGTCTGGGCGAAGAGCACGCGGCCCTTGAGGTATTCGGCGGTCTTGTCCTGGTGGCACTGCTTGCAGGTGCCGTCGATGTTGAGCAGCGGCGAGGTCCACTGGTGGTTGCTGATCTTCTTCTTATCGGGGTCCACGGTGCGGGTGTAGGCCATGTGGCAGTCCGCGCAGGCCACGCCGGCCGCGCCGTGGGGGCCGTTGATGAAGTGCTCGAACTCGGGG
>JBKICO010000274.1:0-2603 GCA_046567065.1 Acidobacteriota bacterium | reverse complement strand
TTGCTCCAGGGTGGTGCCCATCACCTCTTCGCGCAGGGTCTGGCGGGCCTCCTCGGTGTCGCGGCTCCAGTGGCGCACCAGGGCAACGTGGCCCTGGGCGTCGGGCAGCATGTAGGCGTCCAGGTCGCCCACGGTGCCGATCACCGCGCGTTCAAGCTCCTCGGCGGGGATGTCCAGGCCGCCCAGGAAGTCCCCGGCTTCGGCGAAGGCCTCAAGGGTCTTGGCGATGTTGGGGTCCCGGTAGGAGAGCATGGTCAGCAGGTTGGCGTGGCGGTCGAAGGTGCAGAACGCGCCGTAGGCTCCGCCGCGCACGCGCACGCGCTCCCAGAGGTAGGCGTTGCGCAGGTAGCGGCAGGCCACCAGCATGGAGCCGTGGGGCGCGTAGCCCACATCGGCCAGGTTGCGGGCCTGGGCCACGTAGTTCACCTGCACGGGCGCGGCCAGGCCCTCGCGGAAGGGTAGGGCGGGGGCTTCCCAGGCGGCGGGCGCGGCGGGCGCGCCCTGGGGCAGGGTGCTGATCATGCCGCGCAGCCCGGGCTCGAACCCGCCGAAGTGGGTTGCGTCCAGGGTGACGTTGGCCTGCAGGCCGGAGGAGCAGAGCACCAGGCGGCGCAGCTCGTGCAGGCCATCGCGCAGTTTGGGCCAATGGGCGTCGAATTCGGTGGCCCAGGCGCGCAGGCTCTCGATCCCCGTGAGGCCGGAGAGCAGTTCGTCCGCCAGGGAGGCCCTGCCGAAGCGGGAGCGCAGCCGCCGCGCGGCGTAGGCGTGGCCCGAGGTGGCCAGCCCGCGCTCGGCCCGGGCCTTGGCCTCCAGGAGCATCTCCTTGAAGCGGGGCTCGTTGTCGAAGTTGGCGCGGGTCAGGGCGTCGCGCATGAGCTCCAGGAACTCGGGGGCGCGGTCCGGGGTGGCCTTGCCCCCCAGCACGATGCGGGACGAGGCCTCGCCGGGCCCGGCGCCGCGCACCGAAGTCAGGGAGACGGAAGCCCCTATGCCGCCGGTTTTGCGGGCCACCCGGTTCAGGAATTGGGCGAAGTCCTCGCGGTCGGTGCCGCACTCCACCAGGGCGCGCCCGAACAAGGGGACCAGGGGCAGCAGCTCGCGCGGCACGCCGGCCATGTCGAAGGCCAGCTCAAGGTAGACCACGCCGTTGGTGGGCAGGTCGTGGAAGAAGAGGTCCGGGGCGCGCCAGTCGGACGGGATGGCGCGGTTGTGGGCGGGCAGGTCGGCCAGGTGCAGGTTGGGGATGGTGGCCAGGGCCTCGGGGGAGTCCGGGGTGTCCTGGAAGAGCTGGATGCGCCGGGCCAGGTCCAGGGCGTGGGCGCGGGCCTCAGGCGTGAGCGCGGCCTGGGCCGCTTCCACGCGTTGCTTCTCCTCGTCCACCAGGCGTTGGGCCATGGCGGGGTCGGGCAGCAGGGCCACGTGGGCGCGGTGGGTGTTCTCGATGAGGTGCTCGGCCAGCAGCTTCTCGATGACCTTCTCGCCGGAGGCGATGCGGGCCTTGAGGGAATCGAGCGGGGCCTGGAAGCGGATGGGGGCAAGGGGGTCGCCGCCGTGCAGCCAGGTGGTCAGGGCGCGCAGCATGAGCGAGAGCCCGCGCGGGAAGGAGCCGGTGTTGTTCTCGCGCAGCCTGAACTCGATGGTGTTCAGGGCGGCCTCCACGTCCTCGGGGGCCACTCCTTGCTCAAGGATGGAGCGCAGGGTGTCCAGCACCAGGGCCTCGGCCTTGGGCTGGTCCTCAGGCATGACGCCCTTGAGCCCGATGGAGAAGACCATCTGGCGCAGCTCGGCTTCGAGGCCGCCGCCGGAGAGGTCCTCGCCCAGGCCGGAGGAGATGAGCGCGCGGCGCAGGGGCGAGCCGGGCAGGCCGATGAGCGTGTGCTCCAGCACGGCCAGGGCCAGGGCCAGCTCCATGTCGCGCACTTCGGGCAACAGCCAGTTGATGGTGAAATAGGCCTTGGGCGGCGGGGCGTCCTCGCGGGGGGCGGCGCAGGCGTAGGTGGCTTCCACGCGGCGCGGCTCGCTGAAGCGCGGCTGGAGCGCGATGGAGGAATCCACCTGGATGCGGGAGTAATCGCGCAGGTATTCGTCCAGGATCTCCAGGCGGCGCTGCGGGTCGTCGTCACCGTAGAAGAAGAAGCGCGCGTTGGAGGGGTGGTAGTAGCGGCTGTGAAAATCCTTGAACTGGGCGTAGGTCAGGTCCGGTATGTGGGCCGGGTCGCCGCCGGAATCGACCCCGTAGGCCTGGTCCGGGAAGACGCTGCGCTGGGAGAGCTCGCCGAGCAGGCTCTCGGGCGAGGAGTAGGCGCCTTTCATCTCGTTGTAGACCACGCCCTTGAACACGAGGCCGCCGTCCTCGGGGTGGAGGTGCCAGCCCTCCTGGCCGAAGATCTCCTCGGGGATGCGCGGGTGGAACACTGCGTCCAGGTAGACGTCCACCAGATTGTAGAAGTCGGCCAGGTTGGCGCTGGCCACGGGGTAGCAGGTCTTGTCGGGGTAGGTGAAGGCGTTGAGGAAGGTCTGCAGCGAGCTCTTGAGCAGCTCCACGAAGGGCTCCTTCACGGGATAGCGCCGGGAGCCGCAGAGCACGGAGTGCTCCAGGATGT
>JBKICO010000273.1:0-2629 GCA_046567065.1 Acidobacteriota bacterium | reverse complement strand
CAGGGAGGCGGCCCTGTTGCCCAGGAAGTCGTCGATCTCGGGGGCCTGGCGCTTGCCTATGGAGCGGGTCAGGGCCTTGGAAACCAGCTCGGAGAGGCCCTGCTCCCCGGGGGTGAGCAGGCTGTCGCCGCCCCGGTAGGCCAGGGTCACGGATGCGTAGGGCATGGTGGGGTCGGGCTGCAGCACCAGGATGTGCCCGCCGCCCAGCTCCACCACTTCGGGGGCGGAGGCCTTGCCGCCCTGCCCCGCCGCCTGCGCGGCCACGGGCGCGGCGGGCCAGGATGCCTTCAAACCGGCGAGCATCCTGGCGGCCAGGGCGTCGGCCTGGGCCTGCTCCTTGCCGGGCACCAGCAGGGAGAGCGCCGCGTTGCCGGGCTGGACGTACTCCGTCAGCAGGCCCTGCAACTGGGCGCGGTCCACGTTGCGCACGGCGTAGACCACGTTGGACTCGCCATCCGGGCCGTAGCCGTTGAACTGGTAGTAGGCCAGCTTGGTGGCCAGGCCGCCGATGGTCTCCTTGGCGCGGAAGAGGTGGTCCTCGATGTTGAGCTTGGCCCGGTCCAGCTCTTCGTCGGTGAAACGGTCCGCCTTGAGCGTGGCCAGGTCGCGGCCAAGCTCCGCCCAGAAGGCCTCCAGCTTGTCCTGCTTGAGCGTGGCGTCGATGGTGAACATGCCGCCGCGCTCCAGCGTGCTGGAGGAAACGTCGATGTCGTTGGCCAGTTGGAGCTCATAGACGTACTTGCGGTAGAATTTCGAGGTCTTGCCGCCGCCGAGCAGGTCCGAGAGCACCTCCAGGGGCACGTCCTTGGCGGAGTGCAGGCCCGGCACGGCGAAGCTCACGCGCAGGTAGCAGGTGTTCCAGTTGCCGGGCACGGCGCGGGCCACGGGGCCGCCTGTGTTGGCGGACATGTCCCGCGTGTCGGGCGGGGTGACGGTGCGGTCATTCTCCAGGGAGCCGAACACGGCCTGGGCTTGGCGGTAGACCTGCTGGGCGTCCACGTCGCCCACCACCACCAGCAGCATGGACTGGGGCTGGTAGTGCTTGGCGATGTAGTCCTTGAGGTCCTGCGAGGACACGGCGTTGATCGTCTCGCGCGAGCCGATGATGGGGTGCTCGTAGGGGGTGCCCTTCCAGGTCTGGGCCTGGCTCAGCTTGAACAGGCGCTGCCCCGGGTCGTCCAGGCCGCGCTCCAGCTCGGAGATGACGACCTTTTTCTCCTGCTCCAGTTCCTCGGGCAGGAATTTGGCCCCGAAGATCATGTCCTGGAAGACGTCCAGGCCCAGCTTCCAGTGCTCGCTGGGCAGGTCGGCCATGTACTGGGTGTAGTCGAAGCTGGTGGCGGCGTTGGTGTCGCCGCCCAGGCCCTCGATGTCGGCGGCCACGCCGCCCTTGGGGCGTTTGGCCGTGCTGTTGAAGACCATGTGCTCCAGCAGGTGGCTGATGCCCTCCTGGGCCTTGGTTTCATAGGCGGACCCGGCGTGCACGTAGAGCCGCTCCGCCACCAGGGGGAAGCGCTTGTCCTCCGCCACCAGCACGGTGAGCCCGTTGGGCAATTTGGCCAGGAGGCGGCCTTCCGTGACGGGCAGTTCGAGGCTTTCGGTGACTGTGGGAGTGGCCGCGGATTCACCGGCCTTGGCCTGGGCCGCCTGCTTCTGGGCCTGTGCCTGGGCTTGGGCCTGGGGTTGCGCCTGGCTCTGGGCCTGATTCTGGGCCTGCTCCTGGGGTTGCGGACGGTTGCCCAGGCGGAAGTGGTAGACCAAGCCCGACGCCAGCAACACGGCCACGAGCAGGTATCCGAAAAGTCTGCGGTTCATCATGGTGCGACCTCATTGAATATGCCGGCCCCCGCCCGGAGCGCGCGCCTCGGGGCGCGGGCTCCACAAAGGGGCACAATCGGCTATCCATAATACAATCGCACGCTTGCTGCTAGAGCGGCGAACATGAAACCTCAGCCATGTTCGCCGCTCAACCGCAGGGGATCATTCGAATATCTGGCGGATTTTGGTAAGTGTGAAGTCCTTGAAGGAGATGTCCTCGTTCACGGCCTTCACCAGCTTGAGGGGGCTGACGTAGCGGTTATCCGCCCAGGAGAAGGTCAGGCGCAGGGTGTTGGGCGCATCCTGGGCCATGGCGGCGGCCAGGGGCCGGATGTCCACCGTGCGGGAGCCCTTCTTGGTCACGCTGAACCAGGGGAAGTGCTCCTGAGCCCAGAAGGCGCGCCACTGCTCCATGCGGGCGGCCAGTTCCTCGCCTTCCAGCAGGAACTCCAGCAGGAACTCCTCGGCCACGGGCTGGGCCACCTTTTTGCCCATGCCCAGCTCGTCCACGCGCGTTACGCGCAGGCCCTCGGGCAGCGCCCCGTCCAAGCGGGAGGCCACCTCGGCCGCCTGGGCCGGTTCGCGCAGGAACAGGGCGAACCATTCCTCCAGGCTCTCAACGCCCACGGGCAGAGCCCAGCCGAAGGTGATCATCGGCATGGGGTGGAACCCGGCGGAGAACGCGGGCTTGAGCCCGGAGCGGCGCAGGGCGCGCTCCAGCACGTTGGCCAGCTCCAGCTGGCTCAGGTAGGCCGCCGGGCCGGTCTTGGAGAACCAGACCCGGTAGTGCGCGGCGCGGTGGGTCAGCTCC
>JBKICO010000272.1:0-3509 GCA_046567065.1 Acidobacteriota bacterium | reverse complement strand
TCACGGGCGCGCCCGTGCGCGCGGCCATGGGCGCGCTGCGCGCCGGGGCCGGGCTGGTGACCGTGGCCTGCCCCCGGGGCATCGAGCCCACGCTCAAATCAGGCTACCCGGACGTGATGACCCTGCCTCTGGGCGACACCGAAGCCTGGACGGAGGCCATGGCCGACGAACTGCTGGCGCGCATGGACGCCTACGACGCGCTGGTGGTCGGCCCGGGCATCGGCCGCGACGAGCGCACGGGCCGCTTCCTGGAGAAGCTCGCCGGGCGCATCCCCCCCGCCGTGTGGGACGCCGACGCCCTCTACTGGCTGGCCGGGTCTCCGCGCAGGCTTCCCGGCTCCGTGTTCACGCCACACCCCGGGGAGGCGGCCCGCATGCTGGGCCTCTCCATCGCCCAGGTCGAGGCGGACAGGCAGGCCTCCGTGCGCGGGCTGGCCCGGCTCACGGGCGGCACGGTGGTGCTCAAGGGCCCGGCCTCGGCCATCGCGGACGGGGCCGACCCGCACGGGCGGGTGTTCCTCTCCCCCTTCGCGGAGCCCAACCTGGCGGTTGGCGGCTCCGGCGACGTGCTGGCGGGAGTGACCGGCAGCCTGCTGGCCAGGGGACTTTCCCCCTTGCTAGCCGCCTGCCTCGGAGTGTATTGGCACGGACTCGCGGGACGTCTGGTGTCCGGCGAATTCCCCTACCGGGGCAACCTGGCCTCCGAGATCGTCCAGGCCCTGCCCCGCGCCCTTACGGAGTGGCTCGATGCTGAAAGCTAAAGACATAATGACCCGCGGCGTCATGACCTTCTCGCCGGACACCCCCATCAGCGAGGCGGCCGCCATGCTGCTGGACAAGCACATCAACGGCTGCCCCGTGGTGGACGCCGAGGGCGCCCTGGTGGGCATCCTCTGCCAGTCCGACCTGGTGGCCCAGCAGAAGAAGCTGGCCCTGCCCACGGTGTTCACCCCGCTCGACGGCCTGGTGCCCATGACCTCCATGGCCGAACTGGACCGCGAGATGGAAAAGATCGCGGCCATCAAGGTCTCGCAGGCCATGAGCGAGGACCCGGAGTACGTCGGGCCGGAGACGCCACTGGAAGACCTGGCCTCCCTCATGGTGGAGCGCGGCTTCCACACCCTGCCCGTCGTGGACGGCGGCAAGGTGGTGGGCGTGATCGGCATGGAGGACATCCTGCGCACGCTCAGCGGCAAATAGCACGGTGGAGCTCTTCCTGCCCGACGAGCGGGCCACCCTGGCCCTCGGCCGGGCGCTGGCCCTGAGCCTCCCCGAAGAGTGGGAGGCCCCCGCCGCACTCTTGCGGGCGGAGCTGGGATCGGGCAAAACCACCCTGGCCCGGGGCTTCGTGGCCGCCCTGCCCGGCAGCGAGCAGGCCGAGGTGGCCAGCCCCAGCTTCAACCTGGCCAACATCTACCCCACCCGGCCGCAGGTGCTCCACCTGGACCTCTACCGCCTGGGCGAAGGCCTTACGGACGGCGGGCTGGAGGAGCTGTTGGAGGCTGGCCCGGCGGGCGCCGGACACGTCCTGCTGGTGGAGTGGGCGCAGTACATGCCAGAGGCGAGCCTGCCGGACGACTGGCTCTCCATCCGATTGAGCGAGGAAGGCGATGGGCGAAGGGCGGTGCTCGAAGCCCACGGCCCCAACGCCGCCCTCTGGCTCGAAAGGACAACCAGAACCTACTTAAAAAGCGACATGTCATGAAAATCATGGTGCAAAAGTACGGCGGCACCTCCGTTGCGGGACTCGAACGGATGAAGAAGGTGCTGTCGCGGGTGTCCAAGGGCGTTGCGGAAGGCTTCAAGGTCGTGGTGGTTCTCTCGGCCATGTCCGGCGAGACCAACAAGCTCATCGGCCTGGCCAAGGAGTTCTCCCCCGAGCCGGACGCAGAGGAAATGGACGCCCTGGTGGCCACGGGGGAAAACGTCTCCATCGCCCTGTTCTCCATCCTCGCCAAGGACAACGGCCTCAAGGCCAAGTCCCTGCAGGGCTGGCAGGTGCCCATCCTGACCACGGACGCCTACAAGAAGGCGCGCATCGTCAGCATCGACGCCCAGAAGATGCGGGCCATGCTCGAAGACATCGACGTGCTCGTGGTGGCCGGTTTCCAGGGCGTGGACTGCCACGGCCGGGTGACCACCCTGGGCCGGGGCGGCTCCGACACCACGGGCGTGGCCCTGGCCGCGGCGCTCAAGGCCGACGTGTGCGAGATCTACACCGACGTGGACGGCGTGTTCACCACGGACCCCCGCGTGTGCTCGGCGGCGCGCAAGCTCGACGTGGTCTCCTACGACGAGATGCTGGAGCTGGCCAGTTCCGGCTCCAAGGTGCTCCAGATACGCTCCGTGGAATTCGCCAAGAAATACAACGTGCCCGTCCGGGTCCGTTCCACCTTTACAGACGACCCGGGGACATTGGTCACCCAGGAGGACGCCATGATGGAAGATCTCGTGATTTCCGGCATTGCCTTTGACCGCGACCAGTGCCGGATCACCGTGGCCAAGGTCAAGGACAAGCCCGGCGTTGCCGCCGCCATATTCGGAGCCATCGCCAAGCAGCGCATTCTGGTGGACATGATCATCCAGAACATCAGCAGCGACGGCTACACCGACATGACCTTCACCATCTCCCGCGCCGACCTGGACCAGACCCTGGCCATCCTCGAGGGTGTCCAGAAGGAGATCGGCGCGGAGGGCGTCCAGCACGACCTCAACGTCGCCAAGGTCTCCGTGGTGGGCGTGGGCATGCGCAACCACTCCGGCGTGGCCTCCACCATGTTCCAGGCCCTGCAGGAAGAGAACATCAACATCAAGCTGATCGCCACCTCCGAGATCAAGATCACCTGCCTGATCGACGAGAAATACATCGAACTGGCCGTGCGCGCGCTGCACACCGCTTTCGGCCTGGACAAGAAGGCGGTTCAGGCCTGCTAGCAGCCGCCCCGCCCCGCTGATTCACGGGCGGGGGGCACTTGCCCCCCGTCCGTCAACCTTCCTAACACTTTCCGGAGCGGCCCGGCGTTCCGGCCACGGCACACCAATGGTCAAGGTCCAGATATACGACACCACGCTGCGCGACGGAGCCCAGGCCGTAGACATCAACCTCACCGCCGAAGACAAGATGCGCATCGCGCTCAAGCTCGACGAGCTCGGCGTGGACTACATCGAAGGCGGCTGGCCCGGCTCCAACCCCACGGACAAGCGCTTCTTCGAGGATGTGCAGGGCCATCGCTTCAAGCACGCCCGCATCGCGGCCTTCGGCTCCACGCACAACCCGAAGAACACCGCCGAGACCGACCCCAACCTCAAGGGGCTGGTGGCCAGCCGCGCACCGGTGCTGACCATTTTCGGCAAAACGTGGGACCAGCACGTCACTGAGGCCCTGCGCGTGGACCTGCCGCGCAACCTGGAGCTCATCGAGAACTCCCTGGCCTGGCTCAAGCCCCAGTGCAAGGAGCTGTTCTTCGACGCCGAACATTTCTTCGACGGTTTCCGCATCAACCGCGAAT
>JBKICO010000271.1:1143-11559 GCA_046567065.1 Acidobacteriota bacterium | reverse complement strand
CTGGTGCTCTTCGACGTGGACTTCTTCACCTGGGTCAACCAGGGCTTCGGCCACCTCTTCGGCGAGAAGCTGCTGGCCGACGTGGGCAGGCTGCTCACGGCCGCCGCCCCCGGGGACGGCCTCTGCGCCCGCCTGGGCGAGGACGTGTTCGCCGTTTTGCTGCCGGGCGGCACCCCGGCGCGCTGCCAGGAGCTGGCCGAGAACTTCCGCTCCGCCGTGGCCGAGAAGGTCTTCGAGTACCCGGTCAACGGCGAGCGCATCCGCCTGACCGTGAGCGCGGGCTTCGCCCTCTACCCGCAGGACCTGCACGGCGGACAGTTGGCCGCGCCCACGGGCGAGGCCGCGCGCATCCTGATCCAAAAGGCCCGCAAGACCCTGGCCTGCGCCAAGGACCTGGGCCGCAACCAGGTCATCAGCTTCGCCCGGCTGCTGCGCGAGGGCGGCCAGGTGCTGGAGCGCCTGCCCCTGGGCCGCCTGGCCGTGAGCCTCGGCCGTGCCGTGGACGCCAAGGAGGGCCAGCGCTTCCTGGTGTGGTCCCCGCGCTTCGAGGGGGCGCACCAGCTGGCCCGCTCCGGCGAGACGCGCGTCTCCGGGCGCTACCCGGCTATGGTCAAGGGCGAGATCATCCTCATGGAAACCCAGGAGGACGTCTCCTTCGCGGAGGTGCTGCACTTGACCGACGCCTCCTGGCCCATCGAGCCCGGCGACCGCCTGCTCATGGCCCAGGAGGGCGAGGAGCGCTTCGCCGCCGAGGACCAGCCCCCTGCCCAGCCCCAGCGCGACATGGTCAGCGGCCTGCTGGGCCACCGCGACTTCATCCGCCACATCGCCCAGGCCCGCGAATCCCAGGGCGTGTTCAGCCTGGCCCTGGTGCGCCTGCCCGAACCCGGCAAGGAGCGCGCCACTGTGGGCTCCTCCCCGGCGGAGGCCCGCGTGCAGGAGGTCACGGCCCTGTGCCGCGAGAGTTTCGGCCAGCAGATGCAGGGCGGGCGCTTCTCCACCGGCAGCCTCATCCTCTTCCTGCCCGGGGTGGACCCCCTGGAGCTGCGCCCCCGCTTCGCCGCCTTCATGGAGGCCGCCCGGGAGCGCCTGGGCCTGCAACTGGCCGTGGGCCTGGCGGGGTATCCCTTCCTGAATTTCGGCAAGGCCGACGTGCTGGAGAACTGCCGCAAGGCCCTGGACCACTCCCTGCTGCTCCCCGGGCGGGACAAGCTGGCCGTGTTCGACTCCATCTCCCTGACCATCAGCGCGGACCGGCTCTTCACCCTGGGCGACATCTACGGCGCGGTTGAGGAATACAAGCTGGCCCTGCTGGCCGACGAGGAGAACCGCCTGGCCCGCAACTCCCTGGGCATCTGCCTGGCTAGGCTCGGGCGCATGGCCCAGGCCAAGGCCGAGTTCGAGCGCGTGCTGGCCAAGGAGCCGCGCAACCCCATGGCCCTGTACAACCTGGGCCACGCCTGCCACCGCCTGGGCGAGGTGGCCCAGGCCCGCAAGTGTTTCCAGCGCTGCCTCAAGCTCAACCCCGGCGACGTGTACAGCCTGCTGCGCCTTGGCCGCATGGCCGAGGAGTCCGGCAAGCTGGCCAACGGCCGCAAATACTACGAGAAGGTGGCCGGGCTGCCCGGCGGCAAGGGCCTAGCCATGCGCCACCTGGCCCGCGTGGCCCTGGCCCAGGGCCGCACCGAGCAGGGCCGCGAGTACCTGCACCAGGCCCTGCTGCACGACCCCAAGGACGCCTTCTCCATGAACCTGCTGGCCAAGCTCTACCTGGACGCCGGGGAGGACCCGGCCATCGCCGAGGCCCTGGCCCGGCAGAGCGCGGCCCTGCGCCCCGAGCAGAAGCAGTTCTGGAAGGAGCTGGCCCGCGCGCTTGAGAAGCAGGGCAAGAAGGAAGAGGCCCAGCAGGCGTTGGGCAGGGGGTAGGCTTGATGAAGGCGATAGACTTGAAGGGCGCGGCCGCGTCCATCGACCCCATGGAACATTCTTGCCACAGCCCCTCAGAGGCAGATCCAATTCATTCTTTAGCGCAACACTGAGGAAATAATGCTAAACTGGATTCAGCCATTATACACGCGTTCACGCGTCAATTCTGCTGGCAAACGCATTCGCGACGATAGATACACGGCCAGCGACATATCTGTTGTCGAAAACTGGCGCGCAAGCCATGCTTATGTGCTAAACACTTTTCAAGCCAATCTTAGACAGCGATCATCTAATCGCAATATAACTGTTGCTCAACGGCTAAAACGAAGGCCAACTATTTTTGACAAGCTCGTACGGGAGCACAATATGCAACTTGCTAATATGCACGATATTGCAGGTTGCAGGCTCATTTTCAGTTCAATCGAGGAATTGATTAATTTTCGTCTATCTTTGCACAATGCAAGGTTCAAGCACAAACTGTTAAATGGAGATACAGACAAGTACAACTACATCAATTCCCCTAAAAATAGTGGATATAGAGGCATTCACGACGTATACGAATACTGCGTTTCTTCTACGCATGGACCAACGTGGAATGGACTCAGAATAGAAATTCAGTATAGAACTATATACCAACACGCATGGGCCACCGCAGTTGAAGTGGCTGACCTTATAACTACAAACAGAATTAAATTTAGCGAGTCTGACGAGTCACACAAACAATTCTTCCGTGTTGCGAGCGAAATCATCGCCAGAGCATTTGAAGATCAGCACTCATGCCTCCCCGACGTACATAATCGTCACCTCATTGAGAAATTTCAAGAGATAGACAAGAAACTCAATCTAATCCGTGCGTTCAAAAATCTTCACCATGTCAATGAATATACCAATATCAAAAAAAACACCATATTGATATTCAAAAAAGACGCAAAACCAGGAACACAGCATCTCGGCACCATGTCATACGACAATATAAAAAGCGCAATTGCAAAATATGAAGAACTCGAATCAACCCTTGAGTTTGCCGACATAGTACTAGTCAGAGCAGACAACCTTGCATCTATCAGAGATGCATTTCGAAACTACTTTACAGACACAAAAGACTTTATAAAGTATATCACAGAAGGGTGTAAGATATTAGCGTAAGATGCTATTTAAAATCTCATGCTGCCTTACACGTCCTATCCCTTCCAGAACCGCAGCCTGAGCGCATTCGTCACCACCGACACCGAGCTCATGGCCATGGCCGCGCCCGCGATCATGGGCGAGAGAGTCGGTCCGCCGAAGGCGTGCAGCACACCCGCCGCCACCGGGATGCCCAGCACGTTGTAGGCGAAGGCCCAGAACAAATTCTGCCGGATGTTGCGCACCGTGGCCCTTGAGAGCCCGATGGCCGTGAGCACCCCGCGCAGGTCGCCGCGCATGAGCACCACGTCGCCGGTCTCGATGGCCACGTCGATGCCCGTGCCCATGGAGACTCCCACGTCCGCCACGGCCAGGGCCGGGGCGTCGTTGATGCCGTCGCCCACCATGGCCACCTTGAGGCCCTGGGCCTGCAACTCGGCCACGCGCGCGGCCTTGCCCTCGGGCGGCACCTCCGCCGCCACCTCCTCCACACCGGCCTGCGCGGCCACGGCGTCGGCTGTGCGTTGGTTGTCGCCAGTGAGCATCACCACCCGCAGGCCCATCTCCCGCAGGCGGCGCACCGTCTCCGGGGTTTCGGGGCGCACCGCGTCCGCCACGGCCAGAATGCCCAGCAGTTTGCCCGCCTCAGCAACGAACAGCGGCGTCTTGGCCTCGGCCGCGAGCCGCTCGCCTTCGGCCTGCATGGCCGGTGAAATCTCTACGCCCTGCCCGGCCAGCCAGCCTGGGCGCCCAGCCTGCACCAGCCTGCCGCCGATGCTCCCGGCCACGCCGCTGCCGGGCATGGCCTGGGCGTCGGTGGCGAAGGGCAGCGCCAGCCCCCGCGCCTGCGCGGCCTGCACCACGGCCTGCCCCAGCGGGTGGGCCGAGAGGGCCTCCACAGCGGCGGCGTGGGCCAGCAGGATGTCGGGCGGGGTTCCGGGGGCGGGCAGCACGTCGGTGAGCACGGGCTTGCCCAGGGTCAGGGTGCCGGTCTTGTCCATGACCACGGCCCCCACCTCGCTGGCGGCCTGCAGGGCCTGCCCGCTCTTGATGAGCACGCCCAGGCGCGCCCCCCGGCCCGTGCCCACCATGATGGATGTGGGCGTGGCCAGGCCCATGGCGCAGGGGCAGGCGATGACCATCACGCTCACGAAGATGCGCAGCGAGAAGGCCCAGCCCTCCCCGGCCAGCAGCCAGGCCAGGCCGGAAAGCACGGCCAGCACCATGACGATGGGCACGAAATAGAGGCTCACCGTGTCCGCCAGGCTGGCGATGGGCGCCTTGGAGCCCTGGGCGTCGCGCACCAGGGCGATGATCCGGGCCAGCATGGTGTCGCGACCCACCTTCAGGGCGCGCATGGTCAGCGCGCCCAGGGCGTTCATGGTCCCGGCGGCGAGCTGGTCCCCGGGCTTCTTGGCCACAGGCACGCTCTCGCCGGTGAGCATGGATTCGTCCACCTCGGAGGCCCCTTCCACCACCTCGCCGTCCACGGGCACGCGCTCGCCCGGGCGCACCAGCAGCGTGTCGCCTGGGCGCACCTGCTTGACCGGAATGGAAGTTTGCGATCCGTCCGCCCCGATGCGCGTGGCCGTCTCCGGTGCCAGGCGCATGAGCGCCCGCACGGCCTCTGCGGTCTTGGAGCGGGAGCGGGCCTCGAAATACTTGCCCAATGAGATAAGCGCCACGATCACAGCGGCGGATTCGTAATAGAGCCCGTGCACGGCGTGGTGCGGGTCGATACCCAGGACGATCTCCACGGTGCTCCACAGCGAGGCCAGGAAGGCCGCGCCCGTGCCCAGGGCGATGAGCGAGTCCATGGTGGGCACGCCGCGCAGCAAGGCGGGCACGCCGTCCAGGTAGAAGCGCCGCCCCAGCCACAAGAGCGGGGCCGTGAGCGCAAGCTGCAGGAGCGCATAGGCAGCCGGGGAGTGCTCCGGGGCCAGGAAGGCGGGCAGCGCGAGCCCCAGCATGGGGCCCATGGCCACCAGCAGCACCAGGCCGCCCAGGATGAGCTGGGGGACCAGGGCGCGGCGTTGGGCCTCCAGCCTGTCGGCCTGGGCCTTCTGCTGCGTCTCGAAGACGGACTCGTCCTCCTCGGCCAGGGGCGTGGCGCTGAAGCCCAGCTCCGCGATCCTCGCGGTGACCACGTCCAGGGGCGGCCCGCCGGGCGCGAGCTCCAGTTCGCCCGTCTCAGTGGCCAGGTTCACGCGGATGGAGTCCACGCCCTCCATGCCGCCCACCACCTTCTCGATGCGGCTGGAGCAGGAGGCGCAGTGCATCCCGCCTATGGCCAGGCGGATGGCGGCGGCGGGCTTGGGCAGGGTCAGGCCGAAGCCCAGCCCGGCCACGCGCTCGGCCATGGCCTCCAGGGAGGTCACGGAAGGGTCCCAGCTCACGTCCAGGGTCTCGGCGGCAAGATTGACCACGGCGGATTCCACGCCGGGCATCTGGGACAGAACGCGCTCGATGCGGCCCGAGCAGGCCGCGCAGTGCATGCCCGTCACGGGCAAGGTGCGTTTTTCCATATAGGTGAGCCTTGTTTTCCGAGGGTGCTCCCGCTCACTTCAAGAAGCGGGACAACGCGGTTTTGACTTCCGCCAGCAGCTCCTGCTGCGTCATGGGCCGGGCGGCCTCGTGCTCGGTGGCGGTGCCGTGCCCAAGCACGCACGTCTCCAGGTGCCTGCCGAGCAGTTCGACGCCCAGGGCGTCCAGGGCGGAGCGCACGGCGGCTATCTGGTTGAGAATGTCCACGCAGTAGCGTTTTTCATCCAGCATTCGCTGGATGCCCGCCACCTGGCCCGCGATGCGCTTGACCCGGGCCGACATTTTCCTGTCGGCGGCACAATGCGATGCGCAATCCATACTCCCTCCCCCGAAATACCTCTCTAGGGCATAGAGATACCCCCGGAGGGTATATTGTCAAGGGGGCGGGCCTTCATTGATTGCGTCGCCAGCGCGCGGAATAAACGCGGAACCCATGGGTGAGGGGCGATGCGCATTCCCGGGCATTGGCTCCCGGGGGGAAGTCTGCTACAGGCACTCACCCGCCATGAATGAACATAAATCCCTGTGCATACTGGCCGCCCACGGCTCCTCGCATCCGGGCGCACGCGCCGCGCTGGAGGCCTTCACCGCCCGCGTGGGGCGCGAGTTTCCCGCGCACGGGGTGCTGCTGGCCTACACGGCCCCGGGGCGCGCGGGAGACCACCCCGCCGCCCGCGGCGGCAAAGGCCGCACACTTGAGGAGCTGCTTCCGGAGCTCCACGCCCAGGCCAGGCTCGGGCGGCTGCGCGTGGCCGTGCAATCGCTGCATGTGATCGCCGGGGAGGAGTACGGGCGGATGTGCCGGAGCCTGGACGACCTGGCGGGCTGCTGCGGGGCCGAAGTGGCCATCGGCGGGCCGCTGCTCGACTCCCCGCTGGACGCGCCCGACGTGGCCATGGCCCTGCGCGAGAGCCTCGCCCAGGACCCGCCCGCGCAGGGCGAGGCCGTGGTGCTCATGGGCCACGGCACAACCCACGCCGCCCAGTCGCTCTACCGGCACCTGGCCCAGGCCCTGCGCCTGAGCCTGCCCGGCGCGCGCCTCGGCGTGCTGGAAGCCGCCGACGCCCAGGACCCCATGAACATCCACGCCATCGCCTCGGGCCTTGCCGCCTCCGGAGTGCGCGAGGCGCGGCTGATGCCGCTTCTGACCGTGGCGGGCAGGCACGCCTACAAGGACCTCGCCGGGGGCCAGCCCGGCTCCTGGAAATCCGTGCTCGCGGCCCACGGCATCGAGAGCCGCGCCGACCTGGCCGGGCTCGTGGAGCGCGAGCCTTTCGCCGCCCGCCTGGTGCGCCGCCTGCGCGTCCTGGCCTGCTGAGGCCCAGGGGCGACCCTCGGCTTGCCCTGCGCGGCTTCTCAGTCCGCGTATTTCCGCCTGATCTCCGCCACCTCGCCGTAGTGGCGTTCGAACGCGTCCACCACGGCCGGGTCGAAGTACTTGCCGCGTGCGCCTATGATCTTGGCCTTGCACACTTCCTCGGGGATGGCCTTCTTGTAGGGCCGCATGCTGCCCAGGGCGTCGTAGACATCCACCACGGAGACGATGCGCGCCTCCAGCGGTATCTCGTCGCCCTTGAGCCCGTGGGGGTAGCCCAGGCCGTCCCAGCGCTCGTGGTGGCACAGGGCGATGCGCTGGGCCATGGAGATCAGGTCGTCCTGGCCCTCCAGCAGGTTGAGCAGGTCCAGGGTGCAGCCGGGCTTGGTGTCTTCCGGGTTGAAGTGCAGCATCTCGCAGCCCAGGATGGTGTGGCGCTTCATCACCTCCCACTCCTCGTCGGAGAGCGGGCCGGGCTTGAGCAGTATCTGGTCCGGGATGGAGATCTTGCCGATGTCGTGCATGGGCGCGGCCAGGCGGATCAGCCGCCTGAAATCCTGGTCCAGGCCCATGTGGGTGGCCAGTATCCTGGCGATTTCGCCCACGCGGATGACGTGGTGCCCGGTGTCGTTGTCGCGGAACTCGGCGGCCTTGCCCAGGCAGTGGATCACACGCTCGTTGGCGATTTCGAGCTGCATGGTGCGCTGGCGGACCATCTCCTCCAGGTGTTCCTGGTAGGCCCTGTTCTCGGCCAGCAGCTTGGCCTTCTCCTCCACGGCGGAGATGGAGTGGAGCAGCACGTCGAAATTGAGGATGGGCTTGGAGATGAAGTCCCACGCGCCCGCCCGGATGGCGTCCATGGCGTCGGAGAGCACGCCCACGCCGGAGAGCACCACCGTGGGCAGGCCGGGGCGGCTCTCCCGCACTTTGGACAGGAAGGTGTAGCCGTCCATCACCGGCATGTTCAGGTCCACCAGGGCCACGCCCACGTCGTCGCGGGCCTGCAGCAGGTCCAGGGCGTCCCGCCCGTTTGCGGCCAGGAGCACCTCCCGGTCGCAGTCCTCCAGGAAGTCGCGGACGCTGTTGCGGATGGCCGGGTCGTCGTCGATGACCAGGATTTTCATCCTGCCCTCCCGAGTTCAAGGTGTATCCTAATAAGACTTACGCTCCGGCGTCACCTTGCCGGGGGCCTCGGGGGAACTTGGGCAGGGCCACCACGAAGCGCGCCCCATTGCCCGGCGCGGATTCCACGCTCATGCGCCCCCCGTGGTTGCGGGCCACGATGAAGTAGGAGACCGAAAGCCCCAGCCCGGTGCCCTTGCCCGGCTTCTTGGTGGTGAAGAAGGGCTCGAAGATGTGCTTCTGCACGCTCTCCGGGATGCCGGGGCCGTTGTCCGCGAACTCCGCGTAGCAGGTGTCATGGTCTTCGCGCACGGTCATGGTCAGGGTGGGCACGTAGCCCTTGGCCTCCACCGTGCCCATGGCCTGCACCCCGTTCTTGATCAGGTTCAGGAACACCTGCCCGATCTGGCTGCGCGAGCAGTGCGCCGTCACCGGGCCTGGCCCGTGGTCGAAGACCAGGCGCACCTTCTTCATGTCGTAGTTGCTTTCCAGGTCGAAATCGCTCTGGGCTATGCCCACGATATTGCCCAGCAGGCCCACCAGGTCGCACGGCTCGAAGCCCGCCCCGTCCTTGCGGGAGAAGTCCAGCGTGTTGCGGACGATTTCCGCCGCGCGGGCTCCGGCCTCCTTGATGTCCTTGAGGGCGGCGGCCACGCCGCGCCGCTCCAGGTAGCATTCCAGGGCGGGCAGCGGCAGGCCGCACTCCCTGGCCGCCTGCTCGTTTCTTGCGAAGGAGGGGGAAAGCCTGCGCTCCACGTTCTGCACGGACTGCAGGATGATGCCCAGGGGGTTGTTGATCTCGTGGGCCATGCCCGCGGCCAGCCCTCCCAGGGACATGACCTTCTCGTTGTGGATCATCAGCTCTTCCAGGCGCACCTGCCTGCTCACGTCGTCGATGCGCAGCACCACCTCGCGGGCCTCGCCCTCCTCCACCGCGTACATGGAGACGCTCAGGAACCTGTGCTCCTCCCCCTGGATGAAATCGGCGCGTTCGATGTGCTGCGACTGGCCGGCCAGTTGTCGCGCGTCCATGCCCTCCACCTGCCCGGCCAGCCAGGGGAAGGCCTCGCTCAGGGGCAGGCCCAGGGCCCGCTCCTCGGGCACGCCGCTGAGCAGCGCGGCTTCCCTGTTCCAACTGCTCACGCGGCCGCCCTGGTCCACGGCGATGATGGCCGAGGGCATGGCCTCCAGCAGGGCGTGGAGCTTGTTCTTGCTGCGGGCCAGCTCGCCCTGCATGCGCAGGTGCCTGGCCCGCGCCACGTGCAGGATCACGATGTAGCCGGAAAGGATCACCAGCAGGATGATCACGGCCACGATCTGCCAGCGGTAGGACTGCCACACGGAGGGCTCGCGGTGCTCCACGCGGCTGCCCTCGGGCAATTGGGATTCGGGGATGCCCCAGCGCCTGAGCTGGCGCCAGTCGTACAGATATTCGGTGTTGTCCACGGCGCGCGCGCCGTCCTGGGCGTTGCCGGTGAGGATGTCCCCCACCACGCGGGCCACCGCGGCCCCGGCGTTGCGGTTGCTGATCACGTGCCCCCCCACGGCCCCCACGCCCACGAAGGTGTCCTGGGTGGCGAACACCGGAACGCCCGCCTCGCTTGCGATGCGGTGGAAGACCGTGAGCGGGTGGAAGGAGGTTCCGGCGCTGTCCTGGAAGAAGGAATGGAACAGTATGGCCGAGTTGGGGCGCAGGCGGGACAGGTATTCGAGAGTTTCCAGCAGCCTGCGATTTGGCACGAACTCCACGGAGCACTCCGGGGTTCCCTTGCCGAGTTGCGCGCGCCATCCTTCCGCCAGCCGCTGCTCGGCGGGGGTGGCGCCGAGCACCACCGCCACGTTGCGCACCAGGGGCCGCAGGCGCTGGATGGCCCGCACGGCACGGGCCGGGTCGTAGCTGGTGTTCAGCACGGTGACGCCGGGAGGCAGGGGTTCAACCGCCTTGCCCATGGTGGCCCCGGCCACAACCAGGGGCCTGCCGGGGAAGATTTCAGTCCCGCTGGCCATCATGAACCCGGCGCCGGTGCCCCCGAAGGAGACCACGAGGTCGGGCGGGGCGAAGCGGTACTTGGCGGCCAGGAAACGCTTGAGGTCGGTGGCGTAGTCGGGGTCCTGGGCGTTGCGGCCCATGCCCAGATATTCGATCAGGAAGTCGGGCCGCAGCCCGTACTGTTCGGCCAGGGCTGTTTTGAAGCTGGCCAGGAAGTTGGGGTAGGCCAGGTATTCCGGGGTTTCCGCGAAGGCCATCAGCACGCGCCTGGCCGGGGCCTGCCGCGCCGGGGCGGCGTCCTGCCCGGCGCGGGCAGGGTTCGGCCACAGGCCGCAAAGCCCCACGGCAAGCACCAGGGCTCCCAGCTCCCGGAACGCTGCATGACCTCGGAAAT
>JBKICO010000271.1:0-1133 GCA_046567065.1 Acidobacteriota bacterium | reverse complement strand
TTCATGCATCCACGCTAGCCGAGAAGGCCCGCCGGTGACAATCGCTTTAACGCGGCGCGCGCCCCTCAAGGGTTCCTATCTTGAACGTTTGCCGATCCAGCCCTTGCGCCTGAACAGCAGCAGCATGCCACCGCCCACCATGGCCATGAGCGTGAGCACGGCGAAGTAGCCGTACTCCCACTCCAGTTCGGGCATGAACTTGAAGTTCATGCCGTAGAGCCCGGCGATGAAGGTCAGCGGGATGAAGAAGCTGGAGAACATGGTCAGAACCTTCATGATCTCGTTGAGCTTCAGGCTGATGTTGGAGAGGTAGAGCTCCACCATGCCGGAGAGCATGTCCCGGAAGGTCTCCACCGTGTCCATGACCTGGATGGTGTGGTCGTAGAGGTCGCGCAGGTAGAAGATGGTGCTGTCCGAGATGAGCTCGTTGCCGCCCTTCTCCAGCTTGGCCACCACCTCGCGCAAGGGGAAGATGTACTTGCGCAGGAACAGGGCCTCGCGCCGCAGGTCGTGCAGGGCCGCCAGGTGCGCGGGTTTGGGGGCGGAGAGCAGTTGCTCCTCGATGTCCTCGATCTCCTCGCCCATGCGCTCCAGCACCACGAAGTAGTTGTCCACCACGGCGTCCATCAGGGCGTAGAGCAGGTAATCCGCCCCCATGCTGCAGACCCGGCCCTTGCGGTTCATGATGCGTTTGCGGACCTCCCCGAACACGTCCCCGTTGGCGTGCTCCTGGAAGGTGAGCAGGTAGTGGCGGCCCAGGATGAAGCTGACCTGCTCGTCCTCGACCTTGCGGGTCTTCTCGTTGAAGCTGAGCATCTTGATGACGGCGAACAGGGAGTCGCCCAGCTCCTCCATCTTGGGGCGCTGGCCGGTGTGGACGATGTCCTCCACCACCAGGGGGTGGATCTTGAACACCTCGGCCGCCTCGCTGACCACTTCAGGGTCATGCAGGCCGTCGATGTTGATCCAGGTGACGCCGGGGCCTTCCTCGAAACAGGCGCATTCGCGCAGATGCCCGGGCGTGACGGATTCCACGCTGGCCGCATCGTAGGTGATCATCTGGAGGGTGACGGGCGTGTCGCGCTCCACGCCTATGTAGTTGGCGGTGCCGGGGGCGTGGCCAGCGGCCTGGC
>JBKICO010000270.1:0-8092 GCA_046567065.1 Acidobacteriota bacterium | reverse complement strand
AGCAGGCAGACGTTGAACAGGCGCAGGGCCAGGTAGTCCTTCCCGGCCAGGGGCGCCACCACGCGGGCGAACTTGCCCGCGAAGAAGTACACCGCGTCGAGCTGGTTGAGGTACGAGACGCCGTAGTTGCTGTAGGCCCCCCTGGCGCGCTCGTCGCCCACCTTGGGGGGGTCCCAGTAGTCCATGTAATAGCGGCCCGCGCCCACGTGGTCCTTCTCGTCCGGGTGGGCGTTGAAGGCGCTGACGAAGCTCATGGCGCAGACCACTGTCATGGTGGCGCACATGGCCGCCAGCCAGAGCAGGCGCGTCAGAGGATTGGGTCGCATGGGTCAGCGGGTTGCGAACGCGCCGGGCGGCTCAGTTGCCTGCCGGTGCCCCGGCCTCGTACATGCGCGCCAGGATTTCGTCCGCGCCTCGCGCCAGCACCTCTTCGGCCACGGCGCGGCCCAGGGCCCCGGCCTCCGCGCGGGGGGCGGAGCGCTCGGCGCGGATGAGCGCCGTGCCCTCGGGGTCCGCCACCAGCCCGGTGAGGACCAGCTTGTCCCCCTCCACCCGGGCGGAGCCCGCGATGGGCACCTGGCAGCCGCCCTGGAGCCGCTCCAGGAAGGCGCGCTCGGCCAGCACGGCGTCGCGGGTGCCGGGGTGGTCCAGGAAGGCGGTCAGGGCGGCCACGCGCTCGTCGTCGGCGCGGCGCTCCAGGCCCAGGGCTCCCTGGGCCACGGCGGGCAGAAACTCCGGGGGGCCCAGGCGCACCATGTGCGGCGCGGAGATGCCCAGGCGGTTGAGCCCGGCGGCCGCCACCACGATGGCGTCGTACTGGCCTTCGAGCAGCTTGTTCACGCGCGTGTCCAGGTTGCCGCGCAGCATGCGGATGTCCAGGTCCGGGCGGATGGCCAGCAGCTGGGCCTGCCTGCGCAAGCTGGAGGTGCCGACGCTGGCGCCCTGGGGCAGGGCTTCGAGGCTGGCGTAGCGCACGCTGAGCAGCATGTCCGCGTGGTCCTCGCGCTGGGGGATGGCGTCCAGCACCAGGCCCTCGTGGCGCTCCACGGGCACGTCCTTCATGGAGTGCACGGCCAGGTCGGCCCGGCCGTCGGACAGGGCCTCCTCGATCTCCTTCACGAACAGGCCCTTGCCGCCCACCTTGGCCAGGGGGACGTCCAGAATCTTGTCGCCCTGGGTCTTGAGGATGAGCAGCTCCACCGTGAGGCCGGGGTGCTCGGCCTCCAGCAGGGACTTGATGTGGTTGGCCTGCCAGAGGGCCAGCTTGCTGCCGCGCGTGGCGATGGTGATGGTCATTTGCACGTCGAACAACTCCCGCCGGAACATCCGGCGCAGCCTCCGCTCGAAGGAACGGAGGAAGGCACGGTGTTGCCCTGGTAGCCGCCGGGGTTGTGCCCGGCGGTGTGGCGGCAGGCGCTCATGAGCTTGCCGGTCTTGGGGGAGCCGCACTTGGGGCACGGGGGCTTCTTGTCGCCGAAGACGAGCTCCTCGAAGTCGCAGCCGCAGTCTTCGCAGCGGTATTCATAGATGGGCATGTGTTCTCCTCGGCGGTGCTCAGGCCTTCTGGTCCAGCCAGGGCTTGAGTTCCGCCACAGCTTCGAAAAGATAATGGTCCGCCAGCTTGCAGAGCATGTGTCCGGCGGCGATGTGCACTTCCTGGATCAGCGCCGTGACCGTGTGCGGCACCAGCAAGGCGTGGTCGGAGAGGCCCACGATCGGCCCGTTGCGCCCCGTCATGCCCACGGTGGTCAGGCCCTTCTCGCGCGCGGCGCGCATGGCCGCCAGCACGTTGGGGCTGTTGCCCGAGGTGGATATGCCCACCAGCACGTCGCCCGCGCGCCCAAGCGCCTGCACCTGCTTGGCGAAGACCAGGTCGAACCCGTAGTCGTTGCCGATGGCCGTGAGGATGGACGTGTCCGTGGTCAGGGCCAGGGCGGGCAGGGGCGGCCTCTCCAACTGGAAGCGGTTCACGAACTCCGCGGCCAGATGCTGGCAGTCGGAGGCGGAGCCGCCGTTGCCGCAGAAGAGTATCTTGCCGCCGCGCGCCAGGCACAGGGCCAGGGTGCGGCCCACCTCCACCACGGCCTGGGCGTTGTCGCGGAAGAAGCGCTCCCGCAGTTCGGCCCCCTCGCGGGCGTGCTCCAGGACCAGTTCCAGGGCGTCTGCTGTCACGATGGCACCTCCTGGCCGTCCGGTTCGTCGGGTGGTGTCGTGGTAACCAAAAGGCGCGCGGAAGACAACGCCGAACCAACCTACAGCCAGTTGCTTTGACAGGCAATCCAGGCTATTGGATTTTGTCTCATCATCCTGGCCTGTAGCCGGGCATTGCCGCATTTTTGAAAGTCCGCGCCTCGGAAATCGAGGGTTTTTTGCATTTTTGTACTTTTTTTCCTTGTGCGATTCGGATATTGAGATTCGGCCAACCGGGTGGCGTGAGCCCGGGGTGTTGTCCTCCCGCCGAGGACGTCCGCAAACCTCAACTACGGAGCGGTCAATGAAAAAACTCCTCGTTGCCTTGCTGGTCGCGGCATTCGCCTTCCCGGCTGCCGCCTTTGGCGCCGACACCATCAAAATCGGCTTCAACATCCCCCTCACCGGCGACATCCCCAAGGTCGGCGAGATGAGCAAGGATGCGGCCGAGATGCTCAAGGAGAAGGTCAACGGCGCCGGCGGCCTTGACGTGGGCGGCAAGAAGTACATGCTCGACTTCGTGTACGTGGACAACGAGGCCAAGGCCGAGTCCGCCGTGAACGCCGCCCTGAAGCTGATCGAGGGCGAGAAGGTCCTGGCCATGGTCGGCCCCCAGGGTTCCGGCCGCGCCATCCCCGCCGCGGAAGTAGCCAACAACAACAAGACCGTGATGATCTCGGGCTGGTCCACCAACCCCAAGACCACCATGGACCGCCCCTACGTTTTCCGCGCCTGCTTCCTCGACGACTTCCAGGGCCCCGTGGCCGCCAAGTTCGCCACCGAGCAGCTCAAGGCCAAAAAGGCCGCCGTGCTCTTCGACGTGGCCTCCGACTACCCCAAGGGCCTCTCCGAGTTCTTCAAGAAGGACTTCGAGAAGCTGAACGGCCCCGGCTCCGTGGTTGCCTATGAAACATTCACCACCAAGGACGTGGACTTCTCGGCCCAGCTGACCAAGATCATCAAGGCCAACCCCGACGTCCTGTTCACCCCCCAGTACTACAACGAAGTGCCCCTGATCGTTAAGCAGGCCCGCGAGCTGGGCTACAAGGGCCCCATCCTGGGTTCCGACTCCTGGGGCTCCGCCGAGCTGATGGCCCTGTGCGGCGACGACTGCAAAGGCCAGTACTTCGTCACCCACTACGCCGCCGCCGGCGCCAAGGGTGCCACCAAGGAATTCATCGACGCCTTCAACGCCAAGTTCAAGCAGATCCCCGACGACGTGGGCGCCCTGACCTGGGACGCCACCGGCATGGTTCTGGCCTCCATCCAGAAGATGGGCGCCATCTCCGGCGACCTCGCCAAGGACCGCGAGGCCCTGCGCAACGCCATGGCCACCATGCGCGACTACGCCGGCATCACCGGCAAGATGAGCTTCGACGGCAAGACCGGCGACCCCATCAAGTGCGCCGTGATCGTCAAGATCAGCGACAAGGGTGAATTCGCCTTCCACGAGTCCGTCTGTCCGTAACCGCTCCGCACGGGCGCGGGGGAGAAATCCTCCGCGCCCTTTTGTTGTTTACCGCATCCTCGGCCCATAATCCGTCAGCCTCGGGACAGGTCATGCTCGACACCGTCATCCAACAGGCGTTCAACGCCTTGCAGCTCGGGAGCTACTACTCCCTCATCGCCCTGGGCTATTGCCTGGTCTACGGCGTGCTGCTGCTCATCAACTTCGCCCACGGCGACATCTTCATGGTGGGGGCCTACATCGCCTTCTTCGCCGCCACCTACATCATGGGGCAGCACGCGCTGATCCCGCCCAACTCGCCCATCATGGTGAAGCTGGTGTTCGCCGGGTTCTTCGCCCTCATCGTCACGGCGGCGGTCTCCTTCGCCATCAAGAAGAAGCCGCTGGCCGCCGGGCAGAAGAACTACACCTACCCCGCCATCCTCGGCGGCATCTTCATCACCGTCACCGCCGCCATCTACTACTGGGGCCAGGGCATGAAGCTCGAAAGCGGGGCCGACAAGATCCTGGTCTTCGCGGTCACCATGCCCCTGACCATGATCCTCACCTCGGTGGTGGGCGTGTTCATCGAGCGGGTGGCCTACAAGCCGCTTAGGCTCAAGGGCGCCAACCGGCTCTACGTGGTCATCACGGCGCTTATGATGGGCATCATCCTGGAGTACGGCAACCTCTCGCTGCTGGGCACGAGCCGCCTCTCCTACCCCACGCTTCTGCCGCGCATCGTGTTCGACGTGGCCGGGGCCAAAATTTCGATCACCAAGCTCACAGCCATCGCCGCGAGCTTCCTGATGTTCGCGCTCCTGCAGTGGATCGTGACCCGCACCAAGCTGGGCATGGCCATGCGGGCCGTCTCCTACGACAAGTTCGCGGTGCCGCTCATGGGCATCCCGCTTGACGCGGTGATCGTGTTCACCTTCTTCCTGGGCTCCTCCATGGCGGGGCTGGCGGGCATGCTCTACGCCATGAACTTCCCCGTGCTCGACCCCTTCATGGGCGCGCTGGTGGGCTGGAAGGCCTTCGTGGCCGCGGTGGTGGGCGGCATCGGCGACATCCGGGGCGCCTTCGTCGGCGGCTTCCTGCTGGCCTTCCTGGAGGTCATCGTGGCGGCGGTGTTCAGCTCGGAGCTGCGTGACCTGATCAGCTTCACCATCCTGCTGGGCATCCTCACCTGGAAGCCCACCGGCCTCTTCGGCAAACCCAAAACCACGAAGATATAGCCATGGGAAACCGCATCACCGTACCCGCGGCGCTTTGCGCCCTGCTCTTTCTCATGGTGGCCATGCCCCACGTAGGCCTGCTCGGCCAGTACGGCGTCACGTTCCTGTGCACGATGGGCATCTATATCATCCTTTCTGCCAGCCTGAACCTGGTCAACGGCTACATGGGCGAGTTCTCCTGCGGCCACGCGGGGTTCATGGCCGTGGGGGCCTACACCTCGTCCGTGGCGGGGGTGTTCCTCTTCGTGCCGGACCAGGTATTCGGCCAGCCCTGGCTGCCCATGGCGCTCACCCCCTTCGCCTTCCCGATCATCCTGGCGGCGGGCTTCATCGCGGCGGCCCTGGCCGGGCTGGTGGTGGCCATCCCCTCCTTCAAGACGCGCGGCGACTACCTGGCGGTCATCACCCTGGCGGCCAGCTACATCATCAAGAGCGCCATCGAGAACGTTGAGGCCGTGGGCGGCCCCAGAGGCTTCGCGGGCATGGGCAAGATCGTCCAGGGCATGGACGCCGTGGCCAAGGTTCCCTGGATGCTGGTCTGGATCTTCCTGGGCGTGACCTTCACCATCTGGATCCTGCGCCGATTCGTGTACTCCACCTACGGCAAGGGCGTCATGGCCATACACCAGGACGAGGTGGCCGCCGAGATCATGAGCGTGAACACCAACAAGATGAAGCTCATCGCCTTCATGCTCTCCTCGGGGCTGGCGGGGCTGGCGGGCGGGCTCTACGCCTACCTGATCAGCTTCGTGAACCCGGCCTCCTTCACCATCCTGCGCTCCACGGAGTGCCTGGTGATGGTCTACCTGGGCGGCATGGGCTCGCTCTCGGGCTCGGTGCTCTCGGCCATCGTGTTCGCCATCCTGCTGGAGTTCCTCAAGCCGCTGGAGCAGCTCAAGTGGGTGGCGATTCCGCTGCTGCTGATCCTGCTCATGCAGTTTAGGCCCGAGGGCATCATGGGCAACCGCGAGCTCTCGGACGTGTTCCCCAAACTCAAGCGCTTCTATAGGTTCAAATAGCCATGGCCCTGCTCGAAATCAAAGATCTCACCCAGCGTTTCGGCGGGCTCATCGCGGTCAACGACTTCTCGGTGACCATGGAAGGCCGCGAGCTCAACGCCCTCATCGGCCCCAACGGGGCGGGCAAGACCACCGTGTTCAACCTGGTCAGCGGGTTCTACCAGCCCACCACGGGCTCCATAACCATCGACGGGGTGGACACCCGGGGCATGAAGCCCCACCAGGTGACCTCCCTGGGCGTGGCCCGCACCTTCCAGAACATCCGGCTCTGGAACGACATGACCGTGCTCGACAACATCCGCGTCAGCCAGCACTACCGCCTGGGCTACTCCCTGGCGGACGCCCTGCTGCGCACCCGGCGCTACGCCGACCGCGAGGCGGCCATCGAGCGCACGGCCATGGAGCTTCTTGAGTTCATGGGCATGAAGGATCTGGCCAACGAGTTCCCGCCCAACCTCTCCTACGGCATCCAGCGCAAGGTGGAGATAGCCCGCGCGCTTTCCACCAAGCCCAAGCTGCTGCTGCTGGACGAGCCCGCTGCGGGCCTGCCCTCCACGGATGTGGTGGAGCTCATCAAGCTCATCGAATGGATCCACAAGGAGTTCGACCTGGCCATCTGGATGATCGAACACCAGATGACGGTGGTCATGAGCCTGTGCCAGTGGATCAAGGTCATCGACTTCGGCGCCACCATCGCCGAGGGCAACCCCGAGGACATCCGCAACAATCCCACGGTCATCAAGGCGTACCTGGGAGACGAGGCCATCTGATGCTTTCCGTCACGAATCTGAAGGTCAAATACGGCAACATCGAGGCCCTGCACGGCGTCTCCTTCACCGTGAACAAGGGCGAGATCGTCACACTCATCGGGGCCAACGGCGCGGGTAAGACCACCACGCTGCTCTCCATCGCGCGCCTGGGGCCGCCCGAAGGCCCCAAGGTGATCCAGGGCGACATCACCTTCGACGGCGCGAGCCTGCTCAACATGCCCGCGCACCTGGTGGTGGCCAACCTGCATATGGTCCTGGTGCCCGAAGGCCGCCACATCTTCGGCAACCTCTCGGTCATGGACAACCTGACCCTGGCCACCTACGCCCGCAAGGACAAAGAGAACCTCCCCCGCGACCTGGACTTCGTGTTCGAGCTGTTCCCCCGCCTGGGCGAACGCCGCAAGCAGCGCGCGGAGTCGCTCTCCGGCGGCGAGCAGCAGATGCTGGCCGTGAGCCGCGCGCTCATGAGCGGCGCGGAGTTCATCCTGCTGGACGAGCCCAGCATGGGCCTGGCCCCGCTTTTGATGTACGACATGTTCCGCTCGCTCAAGCGGCTCAACCAGCAGGGCATGACCATCCTCCTGGTGGAGCAGAACGCCCGCCTGGCACTGGACTTCGCCCACAGGGGCTACGTGCTGGACACCGGGCGCATAGTGGCCGAAGGACCCTGTGACGAACTGCGCGACAACCCCGAGGTGAAGAAAGCCTACCTGGGCGGGTGATCCATGGCGGAATTCGCCCCCATCGGGCGCATTACCGACGAGCAGTGCGTGAGCCTGATCGGCATCGCCGGGGCGGGCAAGTCCACCCTGGGCGAGGCCCTGGCCGCGCGCCTGGACTGGGCCCACCTGGACACGGACCGGCTCATCGAGTCCACCTGGGGCCAGCCCCTGCAGACCATTCTGGACGAGCGCGGCCTCCCCGGCTTCCTGGCCGTTGAGGAGGCCGTGGTCTCCACGCTTGGGGTCAAGCGCACGGTGGTCTCCACGGGGGGCAGCGTGGTCTACAGCAAGGCCGCCATGGCCCGGCTCAAGTCGCTTGGCCCCGTGATCCACCTGCGCATCGAATTGGACACCTTCCTGGAGCGCGTGCGCGACGCCTCGGGCCGGGCCTTCGTGCGCCCTGCCGGACTCTCACTGGCGGACGTGTACGCCGAACGCGAGCCGCTGTACCTGGCGGCCTGCGACTTCCACGTCTGCACCGACACCCTGGACGTGAACGCCTGCGTGAACCACTGCGTGGAGAAGTTGGCCGCCCTGCTCACCCGCGACTGAGCCCGGGCTTGGTCAGTTCGGCTCAGCCTGCGTCTGGCCGATCCGTGCCGATCCGGGCCGGGCCTGGCCGAGCCTGGCCGATCCTGTCCGGGCCTGTCCGGGCCTGGCCGGGCCTGTCCGGGCCTGGCCGATCCGGGCCGGGTCTGGCCGATCC